>DYHU01000679.1 GCA_020724025.1 Syntrophorhabdus sp.
GAGGCGGGATAACCCCGCCTCCAATATAGGCGGGACAGGAATGTCCCGCCTATCAGGTGTAATTAATTTTTTTCAGGTCACCCCTCTTTTTGAAGTGGAGTTTCCTTAGATTATTTAGGGACTTTCCATTCATCCTGGGCTTCAACTCCATCGATCTCCCAGGTCCAGATAATTTTCGAATAGGTGAAGGAGACATCCTCCATGTGAGTAAAACTCTCTCTGGCTGGATCCAAGGTATTCGGTATCCATGGTTTTACAGAGACGATGATGGCGTCTTCCAATTTGATCGTAAAATAATGCTCCTCATTGCCAGAAGGATTGATCCGGTAATATTTCATGGTCACATCGTTCATTCTTTCCCCGGTCGTAAGGGCCTGGTAGAGCTTTGGTGTTCCTTTGTCAAAGACCTTCGTCACGGTCAAAGGGTTGTGGACTCGTTTGCCAGTGGGAAGGCCGGTCTGAGGATCACGGGGGATATAGACTTCGTGATTGAGGGCCTGGCAGAGAATCGTATCCTCGCGACCCTGCATGGTACAGCATCCCTGAGCAATCGCCCCTTGATTTCCCCCTGTTAACGACATATGAAACGGCATTGGCATAGTTTTGTCCTCCTTTTTGAGTTTTATATGAATTATGGGATCATTTTAAACGAATATATTGGTTTGTCATTCCGCACTTGATGCGGAATCCAGTTTTTTCTCTGGATTCCTGCTGGAGTTTACCCCGTACTCTGTTACGGGGCAGGAATGACGACAGATAAAATAAGTTATCCATTCAGGATTTAGATTCCCCGCAGCTTGAGCTGGGGCGATTTATTTTTTATCCAGTTTTCCAACCAGCGACAGGGTGAAGAAGGAGCCCATATATTTGAAATGGGGCCTCACCTCGAGTCTCACCCTGTACCAGCCCGGGTCTCCCTCCACATCCTCCACCGCGACCCGTGCCTGACGCAGAGGCCTACGGCTTCTCACGGCAGGCGATGGACTTTCCTGATCCGCAATATACTGGCGAATCCAGTCATTGAGTTCTCTTTCGAGATCGACCCGTTCTTTCCATGAGCCGATGTTCTCCCGTTGGATCACCTTTAAATAGTGAGCCAGCCGGTTGATGACGAACATATAGGGCAACTGAAGTCCCAGTTT
>DYHU01000680.1 GCA_020724025.1 Syntrophorhabdus sp.
GAGGAAAGAGGTATTCAGGCCCCTTCCTTCAAGACGAAAGGAGTCCGAGGAGGGGGGTAATAGCAGAAAAGAAGGTATCTGATCTTTCATTGGCTTTGCTCAGAAAATAAAGTCTCAAATCCCCCCTCGCCCCCCTTTGCTAAAGGGGGGTAAAGGGGGGTTATCAATTTTAATCCTTTGAGGGTGACAAACCCGTCATGACCCATCCCTCAAAAATAGAAGGAGAGGGTGACGATGGCTCTGACCTTTTCAAGTCCTTCGGCCCCCTGCTGTTCCTTCCTCTCGTTCAGATTCTTAAGGGTCGGAAATTTTAATAAGAATCCGAGGCTTCCATTCAAAGGCTTCGGAAAGGAGAACCTCAACCCCGGTGACAGGTAGAGGATCGTTCCGCCAGTGGCCCTCAGCTTTTCACTTCCCTCTTCGTCTCTTGAAACATGGAGGAGGTTGAGCTCGAGAATTCCGTCAATCTTCGAGATAAATTTCTCGGGTTTCCCATAGAGCTCATAGACACCGGCAAGGTTGGCCCTCCACTCATTTCCGAATCTGAAATTTTCTCTGCGAGTAAAAATATCATAAGAAGTTTCAGCAACCAAGGTCAAGGCCCCTGTGATCTGCCTTGCGGCAGAAGCACCAATGGTAAAGGCGTGGCTTCCGAAACCGGGCTGCATACCCGGATCAATCTCTCCTCCGAGTTCTTTCCGGTTCTTTCCTGTTGGGAGTGTGAATCCTCCGTATATGGAGCAGTAGATCTTCTTTGCTCCCTCCAGGGTAATGGCCGTATCCGCGGCCTTGTTTAAAAAAATCCCTTTCTTTTCGGGGTCGTAATGAAATCCGAGGTTGGCCTGAAACTTCAGATCACCGATCCCTTTATTTGACCCCCATTCATCCTGTCGCTTGATATTATAAGGGACAAACAGGCTGCCCGTAAGGTAAGGCGTTATTCCGTAAGAGAGGCCAAGGTTGAAGAAGGTAAAAGAAGATTTATTGGTGGGTTCGGCAAAGCCTCGCTCCTTCCATTCCACCTGCTCAATCCTCCAGGAGAGCACAATTCCCCCTTCAGGGAGAGTCAGAGGAGAACTGGTTTCAATCGGACTTCCAGGGCCAAGAGCAAGAGTCACACCTCCATGATGGGCCATTGTTA
>DYHU01000176.1 GCA_020724025.1 Syntrophorhabdus sp.
GGGGTAATGATATGGTATGGATCATGTGTCACCCCGCCATGCACCACGTAGGGTGCATGGCAGCCCAGAACCTCATATGGTTCAGGGTGAGGGGACGGGGGAAAATAAACGATGGACGAGAGACGAAGGACGACAGATGATGGACGAGAAACGAAGAGTAATGGGAGGAAACTATGGTAAAGACCATTGAGGAGATAAATGAGAAAATCAGGAAAGGGAAGGCGGTTGTTCTGACGGCTGAGGAAATTATCGATTATGCCGCTGAAAAGGGAGTGAAGAAGGCGGCGCAGGAAGTGGATGTGGTCACCACAGGGACATTCGGCCCGATGTGTTCCTCAGGGGCCTATTTCAATGTGGGCCATTCGAAACCCAGGATTAAATTAGGGGGAGGAAAGACCTTTCTCAATGATGTTCCGGTCTATACAGGCCTGGCCGCTGTCGATTTTTTCCTGGGCGCAACGGCGATGGCTGAAGATGATCCGAGAAACAAAATCTACCCCGGGAAATTTTCTTACGGTGGGGCCCATATCATCGAGGAACTGGTCGCAGGAAAGGATGTCCGGCTGACCGCAACGGCCTATGGAACGGACTGCTATCCACGCAAAACGCTGGAGACGTATATCTCCCTGAAGGATATGAATGAGGCGGTGTTATTCAATGTGAGAAATGCCTATCAAAATTATAATGTCGCTGTGAACCTCTCTGACCGGATGATCTATACCTATATGGGGGTTATCCAGCCCAAACTGGGAAATGCCAATTACTGCAACGCAGGTCAGTTGAGTCCTCTACTCAATGATCCGTATTACAAAACGATGGGCATCGGCACGAGGATATTTCTGGGCGGAGGGGTCGGCTATGTGGTGGGAAGCGGCACGCAACATAATCCCAACGTAGCGAGGACGGAGAAAGGTGTTCCTAAAATGACGGCTGGCACGCTCGCAGTGAAAGGAGACCTCAAGATGATGAGTCCGAAATGGCTCAGGGGGACCTCTTTTACCGGCTACGGAGTCACGCTCACGGTTGGAATCGGGATTCCCATTCCGATACTGGACGAGGAAATTCTGAAGTATACGATGGTCAAGGATGAGGAGATCTTGGCTCAGGTGGTGGACTACAGTGATTCCTATCCCCAGTTCATCCCGGGAAGTTTGGGAGAGGTCAATTACAAACAACTCAAGAGCGGGAAGATCATTGTTCAGGAAAAGGAAGTTCCCACCTCCGGACTCTCCAGTTATCTCAAGGCAAAAGAGATCGCCGAGATTTTGAAAGAGTGGATTGAAGCGGGGAAGTTCTTTTTGACCCAACCGGTTGAACTGCTTCCCTCCATTGATTCAGGGATTGCCTTTAAGCCCTTGAAGGAGAAACCCATCAAAAAGAAATGAGAAGCACCAAATTCCAAGCACCAATAACCAAATAATAACCAAATCTCCAATGACCGAATTAAGCATTTTGTTTTTTTGGGGAATTGGGTCATTGGTGATTATTGGGAATTTGGGTATTGGGATTTGGAATTTGGATTGCAGAAGGGGGTTGCCATGCAGAAAAAGAGAGTGGTTTTAAATTATCCGTCCCATCTTGTGGATCAACCGGTGATTTCTAAACTGGTCAAGGATTATGACTTAACAGTCAATATTCTGAGGGCCCGAATCACACCCAGAGAGGAGGGAAGGCTTGTCTTAGAGATTACTGGCAAGAAATCAATGTTAGAGGCCGGATTCCAATACCTCAGAGAAATAGGGGTGGAGACTCAACCGTTGGCCCAGGATGTGAAATGGCATGAGGATCGATGCACCCATTGTACGGCCTGTATTTCTATCTGCCCGACAAAGGCCCTGGATGTTGATCGTCAGGATATGGAGGTCTCTTTTTATAGAGATAAATGTATTGCGTGCGAACTCTGTATTCCAGTCTGTCCCTATCAGGCCATGGAGATTCTGTTTTAGAAAACCATTCCTCAGTCCTCCAGGAATTCCCCCTCACCCCATCCCTCTCCCCCGCGGGGAGAGGGGCAGGGTGAGGGGGAGTGAAAGATGCAATAGCAGGGAGTTCATGATTGAAAAAAAGGGTGGTTGTGGCAATGAGCGGCGGAGTCGATTCGAGCACTGCGGCCTGGCTTCTTAAGGAGAAGGGCTACGAAGTGATCGGAGCGACAATGTGCATCGGGACACCGGACAGAAGCGAGACAAGATCGAACCGGTGTTGCGGTTTTTCGGATATAGAGGATGCGAGACGCGTTGCCCTTCAGCTGGAAATACCCTTTTACGTTTTTCAGTTTAAAGAGGAGTTTGAAAAAGAGGTCATTGACTATTTTTGTAAGGAATACGGAGAGGGAAGGACGCCCAATCCCTGCATCCTCTGCAATGAAAAGTTGAAGTTCGGATCGTTTTTGAAGAGGGCTATGGAATTGGGAGCTGATTATGTAGCAACCGGCCATTATGCACGGCTGGAATTTGATGAGGGGAGTGGCCGGTATCTTTTGAAGAAAGGGATCGACCGGAGGAAAGATCAGTCCTATGTTTTATTCTCCCTCAGGCAGGATCAGCTCAGGCATACTTTTTTTCCACTCGGAGAGTTTCAAAAAGAGGAAGTGAGGAAGATGGCCCTTGAAATAGGCCTTCGCGTCCATGACAAGCCTGAGAGTCAAGAAATCTGTTTTATTCCCGAGACTTCTTATCACTATTTTTTATCCGAGAGATTAAAAGAGGCGATCACAGCCGGCCCCATCCTCGACAGAGAGGGAAATGTCCTCGGAAGGCATAAGGGGATTCCTTTCTACACAATCGGACAGAGAAGAGGACTCCGTCTTGCAAAGGGGAAGCCTCTCTATGTGATCGGGATAGACCGGGAGAAGAATGCGGTCATTGTGGGAGAGGAGAGAGAGGTTTATGGGGATACCTTCATTGCTCATTCTGTCAACTGGATTCGATCTCAGGATACGGCTTCACCTATCTCTTGCAAAGTGAAGATACGATACAACCACCCCGGTGCAGAAGCCATGCTCTCTCCCATGGGAGAGGGTGCAGTGGAAGTGAATCTTAAAACTCCGCAGAAAGCCATTACTCCCGGACAGGCCGCTGTCTTCTATGACAGGGAGACCGTCCTCGGAGGAGGGTGGATTAAAGAAGTTCGGAGTAGGGGCAATTCATGAATTGCCCCTACAGAGGTTGTAATGATGAGTTCGGAGTTAAAAACTAAAATTGAAAAGCTAAAAGAGATTTTTTTATCCATGGGGAAGGTCGTGGTGGCTTATTCGGGCGGGGTGGATAGCACCTTTCTCCTGAAGATAGCCAGAGATGCCCTTGGAGTTGAAAATGTCCTGGCGGTGACCGCCCTCTCTCCCCTCTATCCTGAAAGGGAATTGAGGGGGGCGGAGAGGATGGCCAAAGAGATAGGCGTGAGGCATCATCTGATTGAATCGAACGAATTGGAGATCGATGGATTTTCGAAGAACCCGCCCGAACGTTGCTATTTTTGTAAAAGGGAGCTCTTCGGAGAGTTAAAAAAGTTGGCTCAGCAGGAGAACATATCCTCTATCGTTGAGGGCTCGACCCTGGACGATGAAAAAGATCACCGGCCAGGAAAGAAGGCAATCGGAGAGCTCGGAATCCGTAGTCCTCTCATCGAGGCGTCATTCTCGAAAAAAGATGTGAGGGAAGCCTCAAGAACTTTGGGACTTCCCACCTGGGATAAGCCTTCGTTTGCCTGCCTTGCCTCTCGTTTTCCCTACTGGGAAGAGATAACGGCAGAAGGATTGAAGAGGGTGAATGAAGCGGAGGATTTCCTGATCGGATTGGGTTTCAAACAGGTTCGGGTCCGGCACTACCAGGATCTGGCAAGGATCGAAATCTTTAAGGAGGAGATCGGAAGATTACTGGACGAGGCGGTCAGGGAGAAAGTGGTCACCCATCTGAAGACGATCGGTTATCATTATATTACTCTCGACCTTCAGGGGTTCCGTTCGGGATCGATGAATGAGGTTTTGAGATGAAGGCCATTGCCCTCCTCTCCGGAGGCCTTGACAGCACGCTTGCGGCCAGGCTGGTCCTTGATCAGGGGGCCGATTTGGAAGCCCTCAATTTCATGACGGTCTTCTGCACCTGCACGAACCGGGGGGCCACCTGCCTGGCTTCTCAGAAGGCGGTGGAGACCCTTGGCATCCCTCTGAAGGTTTTCAATGTCTCCGAGGAGTATCTCAATGTGGTAAGAAATCCGAAACACGGTTACGGAAGCAACATGAATCCCTGCATCGACTGCCGGATCTTCATGCTGAAGAAGGCAAAGGCTTATATGGAGGAGTCGGGAGCTTCTTTCATTGTCACCGGCGAAGTCCTTGGGCAGAGACCCATGTCCCAGAGAAGGGATGCAATGCGTCTGATCGAAAAGGAGGCAGGGCTGGAAGGCCTCATTCTACGCCCTCTCTCAGCTCAATTCCTTCCGGTCACCGTTCCAGAGAGGGAAGGATGGATCGATCGCGAGAAACTTTTGAATATTCAGGGCCGATCAAGAAAACCGCAGATGAAATTAGCCGAGCAGTTCAATATCCGCGACTATCCCTGTCCGGCAGGAGGATGTCTTCTCACTGATCCGGGGTTTGGACGCAGGATGAGAGACCTGATGGATCATAATCCTGATTTCTCTCTCAACGACGTCCACCTTTTGAAGTTCGGGAGGCATTTCCGGCTCTCTCCGGAAGTCAAACTGGTGGTCGGAAGGAATGAAGAGGAGAATCAGAAGATCGAAACCTTCTCACAGGCAGGAGATATCCTGCTGAAAACAGTTCACTATCCCGGCCCCCTCTCTCTTCTGAGGGGAGAGGCCGAAGAGACGGAGATGGATAAGGCAGCCTCCATTACAGCCCGCTACAGCAAGGCAAAGGGGTTAGGGAAAATTGAAGTAAATTTTAGGAAGATTGAAGAAGAAGAGAATCAGTCTCTTTTTGTTTCACCTATCTCAGAAAGTGAAATCAAGGGATTAATGATTGGTGGATAATTTACCCTTACCTTTCACCCCAAGGGGGTGGCGAAGGGAAAAGGGAGTTGGGGGGAGAAAGGAAGGAAGATTAGATGGAGTCGGGGGCATCATTTCAGCATAAGAAGGAGAAGGTGTTGGGAGGGAAGAAGGGGAGACCTCCATGGTCGATCATCCTCCTGATTGTCATCGTCATCGCTCTCGGAGGGGTGGCCTACTGGCTCATCCAGGGAAATACCGGGGCCAGCCCAAAGGTTTCCTCGCAGCCGAAGGTGAGCGGAAAGGTCGATTATACAGGCCAGACCATCAAGATGACGGATGTGGTGGCCAAAGTGGAAAATGGGAAGATTATGATTCCCGTCCATGAGGTCAAGGAAAAGAAGATCGTCCGATTCGAGTATGAAGGGAAGGGGCTTAAAATACCTCTTTTGGCCTATCTGACCATGGCAGGAAGAGTGGTCACAGCGATCAGCATGTGCGAACCCTGCAAATCGACCCGCTTTCACATCAAGGACAAATCGATGGTATGCAATGCCTGCTATACCGAATGGAACCTGGAGACGCTCAAAGGGATCAGCGGAGGGTGTATGAATTATCCACCCGAGGTCATACCCAATACCGTGGAGAAGGATTCGATTGTCATCGATGAGAAGGTGGTCTTAGATTGGAAGCCGAGGGTTTAAAGATAAATGTCAAATTCCAAAGTTCAAAGTTCAAATGAAATCAAAATAACAAAAATAACAAAGGGGAAAAATATTTTTTACGCTTGGTCATTGGAATTTTGTTTGACATTTGAACTTTGACATTTGGATTTTGTAGCTCAATTTTGGTGATATCCATGCGACTTAAGGACATCTCCATCAACAATCTTAAGAGGCGAAAAGGCAAAGTTTTCTTCCTCATTCTGGGGCTCACCATTGGAATTACGACGGTGATTTCTCTCGTTTCCATTTCGCGGTTGATGAACGAGGATATTGCGAACAAATTAGATGAATACGGGGCGAACATCCTCATCCTTCCCCGATCGGATGATCTTTCCCTATCCTATGGAGGAATGAACATCGGAGGGGTGGCGATAGATGGACGCACACTCAATGATTCCGATGTTCCGAAGATCCGACAGATTGAGGTCCGGGAGAACATCAGCGCAGTTTCACCCAAGTTTGTCGGGGTGGTAGAGATCGAAGGGAAAAAAGTTCCCATGATGGGCGTTCATTTTCAGGAGGAGGTCCGGCTGAAGAAATGGTGGAAGGTCCACGGAGCGGTTCCCGGGAACAGGGAGGAGGTGCTCCTCGGAAATGAGGTGGCTGTCAGACTTTTTAAGAGTACGAATGACCATTTAACGATTAATGGAAAGAAGGTCAGGATTTCAGGAATTCTCGGAGAGACAGGTTCTCAGGACGACTTTCTCATCTATGCGGATCTGGGTTTTGTCCAGGAGGCTCTGAATAAGCCCAAGGCGGTGAGCCTGATCGAAGTCTCCGCCTATTGCAACACCTGCCCGATCGAAGAGATCGTGGATCAGATCTCAAAGAAGTTGCCCCATGCCAAGGTGACGGCCATCAAACAGACGCTACAGACCAAGATGGAGGCGCTGGACCATTTTAAGAAGTTCTCCATCGGGATATCAATCATCGTTCTTCTCATTGGGGCCCTGATCGTCTTTACCAATATGATGGCATCGGTCAATGAACGGAAGAGGGAGATCGGGATCTTCCGGGCCATCGGGTTCCGGAAATCCCATATCATCCGGATTATCTTTTTAGAGGCGCTGATCGTAGGATTCATCGCGGGAGTGACAGGGTATCTCCTGGGCATTGGAATCTCCCATTTCATCGGGCCTATGGTCCTTGGAATGAAGAGCGTCAGATGGGTGATCGACCCATCTTTAGCCATCGGGGCCATCTTTCTCTCAGCCTTGATAGGAGTTCTATCGAGCATCTATCCGGCTCTCCATGCTTCGAAGATGGATCCTACTGAAGCGCTGAGAGCGCTTTAAGGACGATGGAGGATGGAGGTTTGAGGGTCACTTCGTTTGAGGCAAAACATTTCTCCCTCGAGCGAAGCGGTCCTCCAACCTTAAGTGAAACGCTCCTATTGCGGTTTTGATGATGAGCTTGATCGAGATTAAAAATTTGTCCAAGATTTACGAGAGCGGAGAGGAGGAAGTGCGCGCCCTGGTCGATGTGGGTCTCCATATCGAGAAGGGAGAATTTATCTCTGTGATGGGTCCCTCCGGTTCAGGGAAATCGACCCTCCTCACTATTCTCGGCGGACTCAATCATCCGACTCAAGGGGAAGTCGTCGTGGATGATATTCCCATCTATCAACTTCCTCTGGAGAGGCTGGCCGATTTCAGAAGGGAGTATCTGGGCTTCATCTTTCAATCCTTTCAATTGATACCTTACCTCACCGTCATCGAGAATGTGATGCTTCCGCTCTCCATCACGGAAAGATCGAATCGTGAACAGGTCGGAATGGCTGAGGAGATACTGGAGAGGACAGGATTAAGGAAAAAGGAGAAGAGACTGCCGGATCAGCTCTCAGGAGGAGAACAGGAGAGGGTGGCTATTGCGCGGGCTCTGGTCAACGGGCCGCCCATTCTTCTTGCGGATGAGCCCACCGGGAACCTGGACACCCGGACCGGAAAGGAGATCATGGAGTTATTCAAATCCCTCAACGCAGAGGGACAGACGATCATCATGGTCACCCACAACCCGGAAAACGCCGCTTTTTCATCGAGGACGATCTCTCTTAGAGACGGCCGGGTGGCAAACGGAGACGAAGATTAAATGAAATCGATCGGATTGATAATCCCCCCTCCCCCCTTTAGAAACTGATCCTTACCCATAAGTGGGGGCGCTGGACACAAGGGTTAAGTTTGATGTTGTTAACAGGTTGATATCATTATTAATTTTTAAGTTTGTCATTCCTGCGGA
>DYHU01000681.1 GCA_020724025.1 Syntrophorhabdus sp.
TTGAGGAGTTTGATTACACCCTTCCAAAATCGCTAATCGCCCAGTACCCATCCCCCCGGCGGGGAGAGTCCCGCTTAATGGTCCTTGATCGAAGCCAGGACGCCATTGAGCATCGGAACTTTGGAGAACTCCCGGATTATCTGCGCTCCGGTGATCTTCTGGTGATGAATAATACCCGTGTTCTTCCTGCCCGGTTGATCGGGAATAAGGAGACAGGAGGAAGGGTTGAGATCCTCCTCATCCCCTCGTGGAACGGAGCAAAAGGGGAATGGGAGGCTCTGGTCAGAAATTCTGGGAAGCTGAAGAGCGGGGCCCGAATCCAATTCGGTCAGGAAGCCTATGGGGAATTGAATGAGTTGAAAGGCGGAAGGGGAAAAATGATTTTTCCCGAAGGAAGACCGGTTGAGGATCTCCTTTGGGAAGTCGGCCACATCCCTCTCCCCCCTTATATCAAGAGAGAGGATGAACCGCTCGATCGGGACCGCTACCAGACGGTCATCGCAAAGAAGGATGGATCGATTGCCGCTCCCACTGCAGGCCTTCATTTCACGGAATCGATGATCCAATCCTTAAGGGAGAAAGGGGTGAAGATCACATTTATCACCCTTCACATCGGACCGGGGACTTTCACTCCTGTAAAGGCTAAAGAGATTGAAGAACACCGGATGGATAAAGAGTGGGTGGAGATAACGGATGAAGTGGCAGGAGAAATTGAGCGGACAAAAGAACGTGGAGGAAGGGTCATTGCCGTTGGAACGACGACGATCCGTGCCCTTGAATCCTTCTCTGAGCGGGAAGGCCGGATCAAACCCGGAAGAGGACATGCGTCCCTTTTTATCCATCCACCCTACCGTTTCAGGGTGATTGATGGATTGGTGACCAATTTCCATCTTCCCAAATCGACGCTGATCATGCTGGTTTCGGCTTTCGCAGGCAGAGACCTTATCCTGAATGCCTACCAGGAAGCCGTTAAGAGAAGATACCGTTTTTACAGCTATGGCGATGCCATGCTCATCCTCTGAGAGAGATATGGAATGTTGGAATACTGGAATGATGGAATGATGGATGAAAAATAGAATCAAAATATTGGATGATGTTCTCGTAAAAAGTCTGAAAAAACTATTTTCTGTCATTCCTGC
>DYHU01000682.1 GCA_020724025.1 Syntrophorhabdus sp.
TTTTCTAAACAATGGCGTCTAACCTCTATATCGGATTGGTTCACCATCCTGTCTATGATAGAAGAAGAGAGGTGATCACGACCGCTGTGACCAACTTCGATATTCACGATATTTCGCGCTGTGCGCGGACATTCGGACTGGGGGGCTTCTTCATCATCACTCCCCTTGAAAGCCAGGTGGAGTTGGTGGAGAGGATCATCGGCCACTGGAGGCAGGGGACGGGCTCGGTTTACAATCCCACGAGAAAGGAATCTCTCTCCCTTGTCAGGGTGTCCCGCAGCATTGATGAGGCGGATCAGGAAATTTCGCGCCTCCATCAGAAGAAAGCAAAGAGGGTTGCCACAGGAGCCTCTTCCCATCCCGATTGCATCGGATATGGAGGGTTGCGAAGACTGCTACAGGATCGGGAAACTCCGTTTTTACTCCTCTTCGGAACCGGATGGGGTTTGACGCAGGAGGTCAAAGACAGCTCGGACTATGTGCTGGCACCCATCGAAGGAAAAGGTTATAATCACCTCTCAGTTCGTTCAGCCGTGGCCATCATCCTGGACCGGCTGCTGGGAGAACGCATGAATAGTTCGGAGTAATGAGTTCGTAGTTCGGAGTAATGATTTTAATTCTCCGAACTCAAAACTCCGAACTCTGAACTTTTTTTAGAAGGGAGAGTAAGATGAATACGTTAGAGCTGATTGAAAGAGAACAGTTTCGGACGGACCTCACTCCGTTCAAAGTGGGTGATACGGTCCGGGTCCACGTGAAAATCGTCGAGGGAGAGAAGGAGAGAATCCAGCCCTTTGAGGGAGTGGTTATCGGCAAGAAGGCCGGAGGGATCCGGTCGACCTTCACCGTGAGGAAGATCTCTTATGGGATCGGGGTGGAGAGAAACTTTCCCATGCATTCCCCCAGAATTGATCGGATCGATGTGATCAGCCGTGGGAAGGTGAGGCGGGCCAAGCTCTTCTATCTGAGAGGCCTGAAAGGCAAGGCGGCCAGGATCCGGGGCGAAAAGAAACAAGAAAATTAAATGGAATATTGGAATAATGGAATAATGTGAAAAGAAACTGTCTTTATTGAAAACCCAGTATTGATGGTCTCGTAAAAAGTCTGAAAAGGCTATTTTCTGTCATTCCTGCGCAG
>DYHU01000177.1 GCA_020724025.1 Syntrophorhabdus sp.
TTTGGGTCAAAAAGTTGCTTGATCCGTCTCATGACCTGAAGACTCTCCCCGTGCTCCTGAAGCATAAATTTTCGCTTACCGATTCCCACCCCATGTTCTCCCGTCGCTGTTCCCCCCAGCGAAATGGCATGAGAAATGATCTCCTCATTGACCTTATCCTTCGTTAAAATAAAAACTGGATCATCGAAATTTCCGGGGATAACCAGGTGGAGATTGCCGTCTCCTGCATGTCCCAAAAAATATCCTTTCATCTCATACTTTTTAATGGTCTCTTTGGCGAAGTACACCATCTGAGGATACTTTGAGATAGGGACAGCCGTATCGATAATTAAGAAAGCACAGCCGGGGTTATTTCTTTTCATTAACTCAAAGGCCTGATGACGGGCCTCCCAAAGTCGGGCTCTTTCATCCCGGCCTATGCCAGACTCAAAGTTTATGGAGCGGTTGGCCTGACATATCCCCTCCGTCTGATTCAAGTCCTCTTTTAAGCTTTCTTCGCTCGCCCCCGTAAATTCAATAAAGAGAGTTGGGTTTTCATTCATCTGAAGATGACTTTCTCGGTTGATCACCTCAATGGTCGCTTGATCCAGCAGTTCCAAGGCTGCAGGTTCTAACCCTGCCCCGATCATCTCATAAACTGTATTCGTCGCATCCTCCACCGATTCGAAGGGAACGAGGGCTACGCCAAATTTTTCAGGGATTCCAGCAAGGCGAAGGGTTGCTTCCGTGACAATCCCTAAAGTTCCTTCAGACCCTACGAAGAGGCGAACCAGATCGTATCCAGAAGAAGTCTTATGGGCAAAGGTACCGGTCCGAATGATCTCTCCTGTGGGAAGGACAACCTCTAACTTCAAAACATTATCTCTCGTTGATCCATATTTAATCGTCCTGATACCACTGGCATTATTCCCAATCATCCCGCCAATGGTTGCATTCGCTCCGGGATCTGGAGCAAAGAAAAGGCCGTAACGGCTCAATGACTTGTTCATATCTTGATATTTCACCCCTGCCTGAACATCGACTTGAAAAGATTCGGAGCGAATGGCAAGGATTTTATCCATCTGCTGAAAGTCCAGAACGATCCCTTTATATACAGGAAGAGGATTCCCTTCAATGCTTGTCCCAGCCCCCCATGGCGTCACAGGAATCATCCTTTCATTGGCCATCTTCATGATCGAGCTGACTTCGTCCGCATTCTTGGGCCATACCACCGCATCTGGAAGGGGCCCCTTATTGTTAGCTTCATCCACGGAATGGAGTTCGAGGTAGGATTGGCCGGTTGAAACTCTCTCTTCTCCAACCAACCCTTTTAAAAATTCCAATTCTTTCTCAGTGAAAGGGTTAAAATTCATCCTCTTTCTCCTCCATCACATCGCCTCATGCCAAGTGTGTCCGATTTTTCCTCCCTCATCGAAAGTTAAGAGTCCCAATTCCTCTAGAACCTTTAGATCCCCTCTTCCTTCAATCTCCTCCAGAAAAGCTTCAGAAATATCTAACTCTCCAATTTCGAGGGTATTCTTGATGTGGACCAACCTTGCCTTCTCTGGATCAACAGCACCGATGGTATTCAGAGCAGCCTCCACCACTTCTTTGTCAGTTTTTAAGACAATAGGAATTCTTCCCTTTTCCGGGGTCATAGCCGTGATAGCATTGATCGATGTGGCCCAGGGATCCATCTTTTTTACAAGCCTTTCAGTTGTGTAGTCCGCCAAACCAATGCCAACCGCATTTCCATGGGACTCCTCAGTCAAATCCAGGGCAACGATTCTGGTAATCTTTGGCCGTTTGGGTTCCATCTCTCCGATGAACATGATTCTTCCAATCACATTGGTATCCATTCCAGTGCCACTGATGTTTTTCCCCATTTCATCTACAATCAGAACATCCACCTTATCGAAAGGAAGCTTCGCCATCCATCTTTTCGCCTTAGCCAATAGTTTTTTTTCTTCAGACAAGAACCGCGATGGCGGAATGGCCTTAAGGTAGGCCGTTTCGTCGTAAACATTTTCTACGATGCCAACTCCAAACAGGATGGGAACTTTTTCCAAGATGATTCTGCCAATTTCTGGAATGACTTCTCTATATCCGTAATGAACGGTCTGTTTGTGAACCTCAAGACACCCCTTATGTTTTCCCATTCCGATGGCCATCATTTTCATCAGTCCACTTTCGATCGGTCCTTCAAATTCGGTATGGGGTTTGATTCGATTCACCACAATGATTCCATCGGCCTCTGCAGCATGTTTGTCCACAAGGATGGGAAAGCCAGAAGAAGACCTCCCAATCTCTATGACCTCCATGGAGGAAATGATAGGGGCACCTATAGACTCCTCTGTGATATTCAGGCTCTTCAGAACCTCCAACTGGCCTTCCACAGTCCCCCTCCCATGGCTGCCCATCGCTGGAAAAAGGAAAGGCCTTGCCGACTTTTCTTTTAGGAATTGAACGAGGTATCTTAGGATTTGATCGATATTGGCAATTCCCCTGCTCCCTGCAGTAATTGCAATATGTGCCCTCTCCTCTATGAGAGAGCGAATCTGGATGGACTCCAGTTCTCGACCAAGTGTCTCCTCAATATTAAGCACCTTTGGAGCGTCGAACACCTGATGAATTCGATACATCTTGGGGTAGTTCATCTCTCCCCTTTCTTAACATGACAAGCACCTTCTTGTGCTTTTTCTAATCTCTATTTCATCATCAGACTCGGCAGAAAGGTAATCAATTGGGGGAATAGGATGCATAATGTTAGCCCAATAATCTGAAGCCCAACAAATGGGACAACACCCCGATAGATATCGACGGTTGTTATCTCAGGGGGGGCAATCCCCTTAAGGTAGAAGATCGAATAGGCAAAGGGCGGTGATAGGAAAGAGATCTGTAAGTTTACAATGACCAGCATGGCAAACCAGATCGGATCAAAACCGAGGGCATTGGCAATGGGAGTATATATTGGAACGATAATGAACACGATTCCTATCCAGTCGATGAACATCCCAAGGACAATCAGAATGGCCATCATGGCTGACAAAATACCCCATTTCCCAAACGGGAGGCCAAGCACAAGTTCATTTACGATCTTATCTCCCCCCATGGCGACAAAGGTGCTGGTAAAAAAACCTGCTCCGACGGCAATGATCATGATCATGCTGGTGATCTGCAGAGTACTTTTACAGGCTTCTTTGACAACTTGGAAATTCAATTGTCGGTAGGCGGCAGCGAGGATAATGCTTGCAATTGCACCCATTGCCGCCGCTTCTGTCACAGATGCGACTCCAAAGAAGATGGTTCCCAAAACCGCAAAAATGAGGAAGAGGGGTGGAAGGATGGAGGTGAGAAGTAATATGACTTTCTTGCCTAACGGGACTCTCCTTTCCTCAAGAGGGATCGGAGGCCCGTCCTGGGGCCTGAGATAACATCTGATACCAATATAAGTAAGGTAAAGGAGCGAGAGTAGAATACCCGGGATAAACGCAGCCATAAGGAGCTTGGCTACAGAAATGCCAGCCGTGGGTCCATACATGACGATCATGATACTGGGTGGAATCAGGATGCCAAGGGTTCCTCCTGCACAGATGGTGCCGCACAAAAGGGGTTTATTAAACTTGCGCTTAAGCATGGCGGGAATGGCGAGGAGACCGATGGTTACCTCCGAGGCTCCCACTACCCCGGTGGCCGCGGCAAAGATCGTGCAGATGGCTATGGTGGCCATACCTAATCCCCCCCTAAGGCCACCTAACCACAGATACATGGAGCTAAAGAGCCTTTCAGCCACCCCCGACTTTTCCATAAATACACCCATAAATAGGAACAAAGGGACGGCCAGAAGCACATACTCTTTCATCAGGGTCAACAGACGGAGAATAAAAAAACCGAATATCTCTGGACCGATAAATATGAGACCGAAGAGCATGGATAGCCCACCTAAAACGAAAGCGGTGGGATAACCGATAAGAATCCCGGTAAGAACTCCAGCAAACATTAATAGGGTAATGACCTCTGGACTCATACTGTTTTTCCCTTTATGAGGACCGATAGGGAACGGATAAATTCAGCAGTACCCTGCAACAAGAGAAGGAAAGTACCTATCGGCATAACGGTTTTAAATGGATAGATGGGTGGCCTCCAGTAGCTCTCCAAAGACTTCTCGGCAATAGACCAGGAAAGGTAAACGTATGGGATTAAGTTGTAGAGAAGTCCTATCCAGAGAGGAAAGAAAAAAATCAGGGTGAAGATGACATCAATGAGAGCCTGAGTTCGTAGTGAAAATCGATTGTAGATGATGTCTATTCTTACATGACCCTTCCTCCGAAGGGTATAGGCGGCCCCTACAAAGAAAAATGTACCACCCAGCATGTAACTGATATCATAGGCCCATTGCGTCGGGGCATTAAAGACATACCTCATTAATACTTCATAGCCCATCATGATTGTTATTACCAAGACGATCCAAGATATTCCCTTGCCCGTCCACTCACTGATGCTATCAAGTATATCGAGGAAGGCTTTCATCTCTTTCATCCTTACTTGACTCAATGACAAGGCCACCCCTTTCATTCAGGAAGGGGATGACCTTGTCTATTTGAAAAACGATAACTCTTCTTAATACTGGGGCGTCATCAAGTCTCGATAAAGCTTGTATGACTTCATCCAAGCCCTCTGGGACTTCAAGACTTTGGCAAAGAAGGGATCTTTTGCTGCCTTCTTATCAAAAAATTCATCTGCTATCTTTGCAAGTTGTTGCTGCACTTTGGGGTCAAGGTAATTAATCACCGTCCCATATTCTTTAAACTTCTCAAGAGCCGGGCCGTCCAGCCAGACCGCTCTCGATAATGTTCTTACTGTGGTCACCTGGCATGCATACTTAACAATGGCCTGCAAATCTGGAGTGAGTTTATCCCATGCTTTCTTATTCACATACAGGTCTAAAACCGTACTCGGTTGATGGATACCCGGGACCGCAAGGTATTTACAAACTTCGTGAAAGCCAAGATCGCGGTCAATGTTGGGCAGGCTGAATTCTGCGGCATCGAGAACCTTTCTCTGGAGCGATGGAATGATCTCCGCTCCGGGTAAGGTAACGACTGAGGCGCCCATACCCGAAAGAATCTCACCCCAAAAGGCAAATGTTCTAAATTTGAGCCCCTTGAAATCCTCAAGCTTTGTAATAGGCTTATGGGACCAGGCAAAATCCTCTGGAGGAATCATTCCGCATGGAGCGACAAAACCCAAATTATATTTGGCATACATCTCTGCCATCAACTTAAGGCCCTCTCCTTCATAGAACCAAGCGAGATAAGGTTCAGCTGTAAAACCCATAGGAATAGCGGCAAAAAGAGGACCAGAAGGTTCCTTGCCAATCCAGTATCCCGATGACCCATGGGCCGCCTCCACCGTTCCCGCATGCACCGCATCAAATACTTCCAGTGCACCCATGATCGCCCCGCCCGGATACGACGTAATCTGCAACCTTCCTCCGCTCATCTCGTTCACAATCTGGGTAAACAAGTCTGCTGACCACTGAAGAATCGTTCCCTTCGGCCATGTGGTGGGCATCCTCCATTTGATTGGCTCTACCGCAGAAGCGCTTAATGATAACCCAAACAAGAATGACACGATAATTAAGATTGATAGGATTCCTTTCGTCTTCATTGAGCTCCCTCCTTTCTCAAAACGAGTTGCATTTCAAAAGTTCCACAATGGATTTAGGATAGCCCTCAAAGGAGATATCGTACCCCTTTGAGGGCTATCTTCGGCATTTTGAGAAGCCTCTTTTTCATAAAGGTCCTTATGTTGGAACTCGAATTGTGTTTCGATCATTTCTCAATCTCAAATCACATATCGAAAGGGGTGATCATTAGAAATCCGTCCAATAAGAGTTTAAGTTTCTAAAGTGTACATTGGTTTTTTTGTGTATGGAGAAAGAATAATAAGTAGTTTTACTTCCTCGTTTTCTTTTGCACAAATACCTTTATGTGGAACGTTAGGATCAAGGTATAAACAATCGCCTTCTTTAACGTAATATTTTTCATCGTTATAAAAAAAGATCATATCCCCTTTTAACACATATAAGAATTCTTCCCCATCGTGAGTCATATAAGGAATCTTGTCAGGATCTAATTTTTTAGGTAACGTTAAAACGAGTGGCTCCATAACTTTATCACTATATTTGTGAGCTACTGTTTGATAAATATACCCTAATGAAGAAAAATCCCTTATAATTTCTTTCCTTTCATTTTCCCTAATGATGGATATGCCAGTTTGTCGATTTTCTTCTCCGAAGAAATAAGAAATATGGATATTTAAAGCCTTCGCAATTTTTGCTAAGGTGGGTATTGGAGGAGGTGCTTTACTATTCTCAATTCTTGATAAATAGCCTAGGGTTAATTTTGTTCTGTGACTCAACTCTTTAATTGTTAATTTTTTCTTTTTGCGTAATTCTTTAATTTTTTGGCAAATATCAATATATTCCATTTTTATTAACGTTATTGAGGAATTGAACAAATTTCTTCAAGAAGTGTTTGTTTAATAGCAATATTCTATTAAATTGTCAATTAAAATATTACTATTAGGAAATAAATTTAAATTTATCAATAAAAACAATGAGATAAAAATTATATATTTTTTACTAAAAGAAAATTTATTCAATCTTTAAGATCACAAATATAGAATTACACCCAGATCTATTCTTGATTTTTCAATTGACCTCTGTTAATTTTCATCTACCATGAAATGAGGTGAAACGATGAAAACGGTGATCATGGGGGCGGGAGCTATGGGAAGTCTCTTTGGGGGGCTCCTCTCGCTTTCCGGAGCAGAGGTCTGGTTGGTTGACATCTGGAAGGATCACATCGATGCCATTCGCTCAAAAGGCCTCGCCATTGAAGAGAAGGGAAAAACCCAGGCCATATCAGTCAATGCCACTTCAGATGTGGCTTCCATAGGAAAGGCTGACCTCGTCCTCTATTTTGTAAAAACCTATCATACGGAAAAGGCCGTCACGGATTCTTTAGCCCTCGAGAAAGAGGATACCCTCTCTCTCACCCTCCAGAACGGCCTTGGAAATGAAGAAACCATTTGCAGACAGGTCAACCAAAAAAATGTGGTCTTGGGAGTTACGGGACAGGGAGCCACCCTGATGGGGCCAGGTCATATTCGCCATGCGGGATGGGGCAAGACCTATGTCGGTGAACTGGATGGAAAGCCCACGGTCCGGATCGATCAAATCGCTCAAATGTTTCTTAAAGCGGGAATCGAAACCGAAGTCTCCTCTCGCATCCATGATCTCGTCTGGGAGAAGCTCTTTGTTAATGTCGGTCTCAATGCCCTTGCGGCCTTGCTTGGATTAAAAAACGGGCAGATCCTCGATTATCCGGAGACAATGAGATTGGTGGAGACCCTGGTCTCCGAAGCGGTAGAAGTGGCGGGACGGAAGGGGATTCAGATTGGGAGCAATCCCATCGACAGGGTGAGGGCGGTGATTGAGGCGACCAGGGAGAACCGCTGTTCCATGGGGCAGGACCTCGACCGCAAACGGAGGACTGAGATCGATGCCATCAACGGAGCCATCGTAAGAGAAGCAGAGCGTTTAGGCATCTCCGTGCCCTATAACCGGATGATCACCGACCTGATCAAAGTCATCGAAAAGCAATTTAGTCAAGGCTAAAGCCTTGAGCTACAGTTGATCCTGATAATAGGTAACTCAACCCTTTAGGGCTGATACATTTTTGAGGGAGGAAAAGATGGATCGTAAAAAAATTACTCCGGTGGATATTCAAACGATGAAGAATGAGGGAAAGAAGATCACCATGCTCACGGCCTATGACTACCCCATGGCACTACTTGAAGACC
>DYHU01000683.1 GCA_020724025.1 Syntrophorhabdus sp.
GGGTAAAATGGGAAAGTTATCCGTTGAAGAAACTGGAAAACTTGCCGCGAGGATTGCAACGGAGAAATTGGCTCCTCGTGCGTCAGAGATCGATCAAAAACGCAGTTTCCCCTGGGAGAACATTTGTGAACTAAGAAAGGCTGGCCTCTTTGGGCTGGGAATCTCCGAAAAAGAAGAGGACTTTGAATTTGATCGGGTCTGCTTCGCCACGGTGGTGAAAGAGATAGCCAAAGCTTGCGCTTCAACCGCTCTGGTCTATGTCTCTCACTCAATTGTTGAAAAGGCAATCGAATATGCAGGTAGCGAAGCAGTAAAGAGAAAATGGCCAGTGGAAGGGTTGAGGAAGAGAGGCCTTGGGGCCTTTGCTGTCCACGAGCCGGATTGTGGCAGCAATGCCGGGGCCATTACCACGCGAGCAAAGAAAGATGGTGAAAGTTATATCGTCAATGGCTCGAAGTTCTTCATCACCTCTGCGGGAGAAGCTGACATCTACCTTGTCCTCGTCAGGACAGATTCGGAAAAGGGTCCCCAGGGGATAAGCACATTGCTCATTGAAAAGGAGACTCCGGGCCTTTCTTTTGGGCTTCCCGAAGCCAAAATGGGTTTGACAAGCACCTCCTCAAGGGAGATGTCCTTCAACGACTGTCGAGTCCCTTTGGAAAACCTCTTAGGCAGGGAAGGGGAAGGAACCCAGATCATCGGCAGGGCGGTTATCGGCTGGGGGTTCTATGGGGCATCGGCCATCTCTGTTGGGATTGCAAAATCTGCCACCGAGCTTTCAATCAAGCATTCAAAGGAGAGAACAATCGCAGGACAACCCATTGCCATCCACCAAGCAGTTCAGTTTATGATCACGGACATGATTGTGGGAACTGAAGCCGCGGAAGCCCTTCTCATGGATTGTGCAAAAAAAGCTGACTCTTTTCCTGATACCGCAGTGATCAATGGACTCAAGACAAAGCTTTTCGCCTCCGAGATGGCTGTGGATGTAACGAATAAGGCAATACAGGTTCACGGAGGGCACGGATACTGCCATGACTATATTGTTGAACGACTTTTCCGTGACGCCCGCGGCTTGATGCTACATTTCAAAACATCTGAATGGCTCCGTCAGGACATCGCAAAGGCAGTAA
>DYHU01000178.1 GCA_020724025.1 Syntrophorhabdus sp.
ACTGAAGCACGGGAGACCTTAAAGATGTCAACCAATTCCCTTTCCGTCGGAAGCTGGTCGCCCTGCTTCAATTTCCCCTTTTGGATAAGGTTACGTATTTGCTGGACGATGTCCTCGTACACCCGCTTTTTTTTAACGGCTTTTAGCATGAAGAACATCCCTCTTTTTCCTGGACCTCTTTCAAGGCCAGGTTAAAGTGAGAGGCGGAGACTAAAAGCTTTCTTGACCGACTTTTTGGAGGATCGTTAATCAACTCGGAAATGGCCAACATCGTCGCCCTCTTGGCGATGAAAGCAATATGGGAACCCGCCATCCCTGAAGTCTGCCTTGCTAATTCCGGCAAACTGACATCATCGGATAGAGGTCTTTCTCTGGTGTGGACCTGAAATATTTCCAACCGTCCTTCCTCATCAGGGGTGGAAAATCTAAGAACATAGTCAAGCCGACCGGCACGCATCAGGGCGGGGTCAAGTAAGTCCTCACGATTGGTTGCCCCGAGGACGATCACCTGGGAAAGATCGCTTAAATTATCCAACTCGTTAAAAAACTGGCTGGCCATGCGTTCTACAGAGCCTCCCTCACTTCCATGGCCACGGATCGTCACCAAAGCATCGATTTCATCAAAAAACAGGATACAGGGCGCTGATTGTTTGGCCTTTTTGAAGATCTGATGGAGCGCCTTTTCCGATTCTCCCAGCCATTTTGAAAAAAGGATCGGACCACTGATGGAGATGAAATTTAAACCCGTTTCACCAGCCAAAGCCTTTGCCATAAGCGTCTTTCCGGTACCTGAAGGCCCGGAGAAAAGGATTCCCCTTGGTGGAAGCACTTTTCCTGTCGTAAAAAACTCCGGATATTTGCGGGGCCAATCGACGATGGAAATGAGAGTTTCCTTAATCTTTTTCAATCCACCGATATGATGCCATTTCACCGTAGACCTTTCGGTATAAAATTCACGCGTTGCCGTGGGTTCGATCTCACGAAGGGCCGTTAAAAAGTCGTCCATCGTGATCTGCAACTGTTCCGGAGTGGCGAGGATAGCATCAAGGTGATTTTCTCCCTCAAGGGAGAGATATCTCCTTAAAGCCACCATCCCTGCCTCTTTACATAATGACTCTAAATCGGCTCCGACAAAGGCATGTGTAATCTGGGCAAGGCGATCCAGATCAACCTCCGGAGCTAAAGGCATATGGCGGCTGTGAATCCTGAGGATAGCATGGCGTCCCTCGGCATTAGGGACGGGGAGGGCGATTTCACGGTCAAAACGGCCTGGTCTCCTCAGGGCAGGGTCGATCATTTCCGGGATATTGGTGGCCCCGATCACAATCACCTGTCCGCGAGAAACCATGCCATCCATCAGGGCGAGGAGCTGGGCGACCACCCTTTTTTCGACATCTCCTAAAACCTCCGCACGCTTTGGGGCGATCGCATCTATCTCATCGATAAAGATGATGCTGGGAGCATTGCGGGTCGCCTCCTCAAAGATTTCCCGCAAGCGGGCTTCGCTTTCACCGTAAAATTTATGGATAATTTCCGGCCCATTCACTCTGGTAAAATGGAGTTTGGTCTCGCTTGCAATGGCGCGGGCGATCAGGGTTTTTCCTGTTCCGGGTGGCCCATAGAGGAGAACCCCTTTCGGCGCCTCAATGCCCAGTCTTTCGAATGCCTCCGCATAACGCAAGGGAAGCTCTACCATCTCCCGAATGAGCCTTAACTCATTTTTAAGCCCTCCCACATCTTCATAAGAGACATGAGAAGGCGGTTCTAAAGAGAAGTCCGGCTTCTTCAAGAGGAATTTGGTTTTTTGATTAATGATGACCCCCCCTGTGGGGGAGGTTGCTTCGACCTGGAAAAGGCGTTCTTTTCCCGCTAAAAAAGGGACATTGACCTTATCCCCCACGGTCACGGGTAATCCCTGGAGGACTTTCGCAAACTGTTCCAACTCTCTTTCTTCAGGCAAGATATTTGTAAAATCGAGAGGGCTGATCAGAACAGTCGTAGCGGTTTTACGGGAAATCTTTTTGATTCGGACCACTTCCCCTAAATTGGCCTTGGCATTACCACGGGTGACCCCATCAATCTGGATCACTTTTTTACCATAGAATTCCGGGAAGGTTCCCGTAATCCTGGCGACCGTCTTTTTTTCTCCGCCAATTTCGATAAGATCACCTAAAACTCCACTCAGGGCCTTGATATCTTCAGGGTCAAGTCGGGCCAGACCTTTGCCCACATCTTCAGCGAGGGCCTCGGTTACCTTTAACTCAAGCTCGACACTCATATCAGGAGGGTTCTCCAGGGAGGGAATAAATTGGTATAAAGATCAGACCAATTTCAGATTATATTTATATAGAAATTATTACTTTTGTCAAGCAATTTTAAGGAGGGGTTTACGAATAATTATTTTTGAACAATTTATGATGGATTTATTTGACAAGGGTTGGATCTATGTTTCGTTTAAGACCCATCCTCATTGTCTAAGAAAACTTTTTACCCTTTCCGTCATCCTCATCTCAATCTATCTTCTGGTGAAGTAAATTTTTGATCCCCTTTCTTATAGGCCAATGTGAGCAAAGAAATGGGGTGCACAGCCTCCCTTCGGGTTCCCTGCATGATCTGCAAATTGCAGGCCCCGCAAGCGGTTGAGATCTGATTGACTCCCGAATCTTCAATCTCTTTAAACAACCTACCTCCGATTGCCATGGAGAGGTCGAAGTTTCTTCGCTTCATTCCAAAAGTGCCCACCAGACCGCAGCAGCCATCGGAAAAAACCTGGACGTTAACCCCTGGTATCAACCGGAGCAGTTCAACAGGCTCCTTCACCACCCCAAGAGCACGGAGGTGACAGGGGTTGTGATACCCCACGGTCATCTTCATCTC
Organism: Syntrophorhabdus sp.; assembly: GCA_020724025.1. The sequence goes on from DYHU01000178.1 coordinate 2,878, forward strand.
CCCCAGGTTTAGATTGAGTTCTCTCGCCTGATGAAGCCTCCATAAAAATTGATGGATATCATAACATTTCTCAGCCACCTGATGGGCTTTACTCGAGTTTAAAATCTTCGGGTATTCCATCTTGATTGCCAGGGCACAACTCGGTTCGCTGAAAACAATGTCAAGACCTTCTTCCACAAAGGAGGCTATCTTTTGGACATTGGTCTGAATCTCCTCTGTCACCTTTTTGATGGCACCCGAATTGATTCGAGCGATGCCGCAACACCCGAAATCGGGTATGAGGACCTGAAAACCATTCCGCTCCAGCACCTCTATGGTTGCCAGTCCGTCTCCTTCCGGTTCATTGAAATTAGAGTAACAACTGAGAAAGTAGACGATTTGCTTATCCCCTTGGAGAAGGGGCCGATCCTTCAATATCTTTCGTAACGTCCGCCTCTGAAACAGGGGGAGATGCCGACGGCGATCAAGACCAACGGCCATTTCTAAACACTTTCTGAGAGGAGCTAAAGAGTTGGCCAGGTTCACCAGTGGAGCCAAAGCGCTTCCTGTTTTGCATAAGGACCTGGTATTGGCAAAAAACCGGTGCTCAAGGGGCTCCCCATGTTTCTCGATATAGTATGCCCGGCCACTAAAGGCAAGCCATGGAATATCGACCCCTGAAGGACATTCTGTTAAACATCTCTTGCAATTGACGCAAGAATCCATCATTTCTTTAAATTCCGGGGAGTCGAGGAGTTTCAGATCCAAGGCTCCAGAAACAAACTCTCTCAAAAGGGTTGCCTTAGCCCTTCCTGTTGCCCATTCCTCCTGGATTTCTTGGGCCACTGGGCAGTAGGACCGGCATTTTCCACAACCCGAACAGGTCTCGATAGCTGTCTTTGCGGGTTCCCTGTCAAAAGGACTTGCCGTCGAAACGATCCCTCTAAATTTGAGGTCTTGACCGAGGAGATTGTGATCGTCTCCTACAATGCACCCTGGATTGAAAATGTTTTGAGGATCAAAGATGTTTTTGATCTCTACCATAGCCGGATAAAGGTTTGGGTACTGCTTTTTGAGATAGAATGTTCTCAATCGCCCATCGCCATGCTCACCGCTGATCGTCCCCTTTAAGGCGAGGACAAGATTGTAACAGGCCTCTGCAAGGGATACCATTTTCTTTACTTCATCCTCGCGCCTCAGGTCTAAAAAGACCATCAGGTGAAGATTCCCGTCCCCTGCATGGCCATAGATGCTCGCATCCACTTCAAACTTTTTAAAAAGTTCCCTCAATCCTCGGATATATTGAGAAAGATAGCCTGGATGAACAGCCGCATCCTCAATGAAGGCCACGGGTTTTTTAGGTCCCTTGATCTTATTAAGAATTGGACCGGAAACACTTCTTACCTTTTCAAGCATGGCCATATCTTGATCATTCCTGGCCACCTTCAAGTCAAATGCGAGCTTTTCCTGATGGATCACTTTTTCCTCAACTTCCCTGAACCTCTGATGGAGTTGCTCTTCATTTTCATCCTGGAATTCCACAAAGAGAATCGCTTCGATCCCTTCAGGAAGGTAGGGCCTCAACTCCGCTTTCTGTTCCCGGGCGAGATCGAGTATCTGTCGTTCAATAATCTCAAGCATGGTGGGGGAGCGCTCCAGGATCTTTTGCGTTGCCATGCCTACGTGATCGAGGTTATCAAAATAGATCAACCCACCCAAGGCCTTTCCCGAAAGAGGCATGAGACGAAGTTTCGCCTCAGTGATGATTCCAAGGGTTCCTTCTGATCCAACAAAAAGGGAGGTAAGGTCAAGGAACCCATTACCCAGGAGCCTCCAGAGGTCATAGCCGGAAGAGTTTTTCATGGTATAAGGTTTTTCCTCCTCCATGGGCTTACGGTACTGTTTAAGGAGATCAGGCATCACCCTATAAATCTTATCTTCGAGCCTTTCTAAATCCTTTACCCCTCTTGGGCCGTTCCTTTCCAGAGGGAACGGGCCTGTGGTGATGACCTCACCATTAGAGAGAACGACTTCGAGGGAAAGAACATAATCCCGGGTGGCACCATATTTCACGGCGTGGGGACCACTGGAGTTGTTGGCAATCATGCCACCGAGGGTGCAATGATCTTTTGTGGACGGGTCGATGGGAAAGAAGAGCTGATGAGGTTTGAGGAATTTGTTCAGGGAAGCAAGAATAAGCCCTGGTTGTAATCTCACCCACTTCTCTCGGGGGTTGAATTCTAAGATGGGGTTCATATATTTAGAAAAATCGAGAAGGAGACCCTCTCCCAGTTCATTGCCTGCACGGCTGGTCCCCCCGCCCCGTGGGGTGATAGGGATTCCATGCTGGGTGGCATATTTCACTACGTTGATGACATCTTTCTTATGTCTGGGCTTGACGATCCCCAGGGGCCTGATCCGGTATAACGAGGCAGCGCTGCTGTAAATGGTTCGGCTGAGTTCATCGAAGAGGACCTCTCCTTCAATCAATCTCTGAAGGTCTTTTAAAATAGGTTTTGTTTCCTTGTCCTTTTTAAAATTCATCTTCTCCCCATCACCTTATCTCCCTATCTCCTTTTCTTGCCTTCCCTAAAAGCATCTCGGCACGGACGGGATTGAAGACACCGCATTCGCAACATTTGGCCATGATCTTAGCAGCTTTTTTAGGTGTCAATCTCTGGAGTTTCACATATTCGATCATCTTTCGGATGAGGTTGAAGGAGACCATGCCATGACCGCACATCGTGTTGAATTCTAAAATCTCTCTTTCGGGCAGACGGTCCTTTGAACCCCAGAAGCCGAGGGAGTCCTCTGCACTATGCCTTTCAATCCCTGCCTTCCGGCAACATTCTTGAACCTGATCGAGGAGCCCGCTGATGTTAATGCTGATCCCCAGGTCTGCCCGGATCAGTTCCTCCACTACTTTTTGAAGCGTATCAAGGTCTGTGAAGACAGCAGCTGCTCCTGCACCATCTCCCTGATTGGAAATCAATTTCTGAATATCGACGTCGTCCTGGTGGATATTCCCCTCCTTGCCATCGCCGATATTGACAGGATGATATTTCAGACAGATTCGCATGAACTCCTGGATTTTAGGGCCAGATCCCTCACGGGTGATCCCTTTTGCAGTATGGGCGAAGATGACATAATCGTTCTTCAAACTCTCCAGTGTCCCTTGTCGATGCAGTGTATTGGTCATGGTTCAGTTCTCCTGGAAGAGGGGGCGTCCTAATCCGATATTGGTTTTCCCGTTAGGTGAAAGTTTGTAACCGGCCTTTTTTACCCATTCCTCATGAGGGATGATCCCGTCAGGGAGACATTTGGATGCAACCCCTACGCTGATGACAGTATCCACTTCCTTCTGGACTTTTTCTAAGGTGTGGAGGAATTCTGGAATACTCTCCAGGGTTGTCTTTATCTCAATGATGGCCGACAGCACTTTCTCGTTGAGAATCTCTTCTTTCATCTTTCCAGTTTCCGTATCGACCATCAACTGAGTCACAGGATTCTCCCTTTCAAAATGGGGTTTGAGTTTTGCAAGGGCCATGGCCACTTTTTCGATATCTCGAAAATAGGCCCCGGTTCCAGGCCGGCCCATTTCGACCACCAGCCCTGCCTCCCCTTTACGAAGTCTGCCGGTTACATCATTGCTCTTAATCTCATCCGTTCCTCTGCCTGAAACGCCTGTACCCGGATGAACCGTGGTGGGGTCGCTGAACAATGCCCGGATGTTCCTCGGCCACTCCAACTGAGGAGGTGTCAGTGCGCCCGTTGGACAGACATCCACTTCTGCCAAATACCCCAAACGGAAGAGGGAGAGAACTTTCCGGATTCCTCGAACGAACCATGGCCGATATCCTTCATTGCGCAACACCCGGTAGCAGGTATTACACTCCACACATTCTTCTTGATTGACAACGGACTTTCCGTCTTCATCCAGATAGATGACACCCATGGTGCAGACCACATGGCAATTTCCACAACTGATACATTTCTTCTTATCGATTTCCATTCCAATCTCTCCTTTTCCCCTATCTAACACAAGTCTGTTTGAGAGACAAGGGAAAAATTGTATCCAAAATTTTAAAATTAAGATCGTTTTCTTTTTAAAGAGTTTATTATCTCCTGCTCGATAAAACTGTAATTTATTGTAATTTAAGGATATATTTCTAATAAAAATTTGCTTGACATTGTATAAATAAGGTTATAAGATTTTTCAGAATTTAAAATTGGATACAATTTTGAGAAAGCTTTCCCTTCGAACAATCCCATCAAAAAATACCATCCCGGTCAGAGAAAAGACTTACGAATACTTGAAGTCGGCTGTCCTCTCTGGTCGTTTCAATCCAGGCAAAAGACTCACTGAGGAGCATTTGGCAAAAGAATTGGGGGTCAGCCGCACTCCTGTAAGAGAGGCCCTCCACAAGTTGGAATCAGAAGGCCTTGTCAAACCTCGCAAGAAGAAAGGGTTCGTCGCATCTGCGGATTCAAGAGATGAAATAGAAGAGTTGTTCGATATTCGGGCAAGTCTGGAGGGATATGCGCTTAGACTAATCTCTGAAATTATTTCTGAGGGGACACTTAAACGACTGGATGGATTCATTGAAAATGCAGAAGATGCGTTAAAACGAAAAAAGATCGATGAGATTTTTAAATGGAATACGCGCTTTCACGATACGCTTCGTGACTTGATCGCCCATAAACCCCGATTCCATCGCCTGATTGCAAACATGAGAAAATACGTGTTGAGATACCGGAAGGATACTCTTCATTATCTCGATGGAGCGAAGAGAACCATCGATGGCCACCGGAAAATCATGATGGCGCTAAGATTGAAAGACCCTGATCTTTGTGAACGGATCATGCGGGAACACGTCCAGGAGGCCAAAGAGGATGCCCTGCAAACCCTTTTCCCAGAAAAATAGATAAGGTTTGATGGTGAAGAGAAGCAAGAGCGAAAAGAGTTGGAGGATCTA
>DYHU01000008.1 GCA_020724025.1 Syntrophorhabdus sp.
GTCATCATCTCTCAAGAAGCGGTCGATCTTCAGGAAAGCGATCTCCTGATCACCGCACTTTTCCAGGATGAGAGGCCTTTGAGGGGCTCGATCGGTTGGATCGATTGGAGACTCAACGGGATGTTATCCCGTTTCCTGATCGAGAACAAACTGACAGGAGAGTGGAGAGAGAGGACATTGATTCCTTCCCAGGGAAGAATTTACCCCCGGTTGATTCTCCTCTTCGGACTGGGAAAGGTGAAGGAGTATAGTTATCTATCCGTCCGGGAGGTTGTACCCTTTATGACGGAAACCCTCAAGAATCTGAAGGCCTCTCACGTCTGCCTCTCCCTTCCATACGGCGAGGAGTATAATGTGGACTGCGGCAAGCTGGCAGAAGTTTTCCTCGAGGGGCTAACGGACGGTCTGGATCAATATCCATCGGACCGCGAATGGATGGAGAATTTGACCCTCTTTTGGGGTGAGGGTAAGGAACGATTTTCTGAAGTTCTCCTTGGGGTTCAAACCGCCAAATCAATTCTTGAAGACCGGGTTACAATTAGAATTCTAACTCCCTCCGAAATCCCCTTAAAAACCAGACAGACCTTTTAACCAACCGCATTCCGTAGGAGCGATTCATGCTTGCACGCCGAAGTGCGGCCTGCCTTCGCCGGAACGCTTCGTGCAGGCAGGCGTTTCAGCACGCAGGATTGAATCACCCTAATTGTAATCTCTCGGTTACGGGGGGAAATTTCTTCGCATTGATAGTAGGGGTCGATAGGCCACCGGCTCATAGAGCCTCTGGCTCGGAGAGCGGGGTTTTCTAACCCCGCTTCCACTATAGGCGGGACAGGAATGTCCCGCCTATCAGGTGTAATTAAATATGTATCAGGAATTTTTTAACACCCCATAACTGAGGAGTTACCCCATTCCCTTCATTATTTTTGACAATTGTCCTGAAATAGGATAAAAGGGATAACCGTATCATTAAATCTTTGTCAGGAGGACCGTCGCTATGGTGCAGAAGATGGAGAAGATATGGATGGATGGAAAGTTGATCCCCTGGGATGAAGCCAAAGTCCACGTATTAACTCATACGCTCCATTATGGGTTGGGGATCTTTGAAGGGATACGCTGCTATCTCTGCCATGACGGGACGTCAGCTGTCTTCAGATTGAAAGAACATATTGATCGGTTCTTCGATTCAGGACTCATCGGGGGCCTTACAATTCCCTATTCGAAAAAGGAAATCGTAGGGGCCTGCAAAGAGACATTGCGAGCCAATGGTCTAAAGGCAGGATATATCCGACCGCTTGCCTTCATCGGAGAAGGGGTAATGGGGGTTTACCCCGGAGATAATCCGATTCAAGTGGCGATCATCACCTGGTCCTGGGGAGCCTATCTGGGAGAAGAGGCTTTGGAGAAAGGGATCCGTGCAAAGGTTTCTTCTTACACCCGGCACCATGTCAATGTGATGATGACCAAGGCGAAGATTGCGGGAAATTATGTCAACTCTGTCCTTGCCAAAAGGGAAGTGATGAAATTGGGGTATGAAGAAGCCCTGATGCTCGATACCGAAGGTTATATCTCCGAGGGAAGCGGAGAGAATATTTTCATCGTAAGAAACGGGGTCATTAAAACCACTCCTCTAACTTCTATCCTCTCCGGAATCACAAGGGATTCAGTGATTCAGATTGCGAAATCGAGAAAGATTCCCATCGTCGAGGAGAAATTTACACGGGATGAGCTTTATACGGCCCAGGAGGCCTTTTTTACCGGAACGGCCGCCGAGATCACACCCATCCGCGAAGTGGATGACCGAAAGATCGGTGAAGGAAAACCGGGCCCTGTCACCAAAGAACTTCAGGCCGTCTTTTTCGATATCGTAAAAGGCAAGAATCCCGAATTCAGGGAATGGCTCGACTACTTATGATGCCGGAGTAATGGAATGGTGGAATAATGGAATGATGATTAAAAGATAATTTGTTTCTTAAAAACCCATTCTTCCAATATTCCATATTTCCAATATTCCTTTTTTTATGTCACCATGCATCTCATCATCGATGGTTATAATCTCCTCCATTCCAGTCGCACCCTTGTTAGACTCAATTCCATCGAACTTCAATGGGAAAGAGAACGTCTCATCCAGAGGCTGTCCCTTTATCATCAGGCCAAATCCGCTGAGATCATTGTCGTCTTCGACGGATGGCAGGGGGGCTGGAATACGGAGAAGAAAGAGAAGAGAAAAGGGATCGAACTGATCTTCTCAAGAGTCGGTGAGAAGGCGGACGAGGTGATCAAGAGACTGATCAGAGAGAAAGGCTCCGGAGCCGTTGTCGTCACCTCTGACCGGGAGATATCAAAGTATGCGGATAAGTTGTCGGTTCCGGTCATTCCCTCCGACCAGTTTCAGGAGAAGTTAGAAAGTCGCCACGATGTCTTTAAAAGAGATGTTTGGAAAGATGAGGAAGAAGAGGAGGCCGGAGGGATAAAGAAGGGGCCTTCAAGAAGATTATCAAAGAAAGAAAAGAGAAAACTCACTGCCCTCAAGAAGCTTTAGCATCAAGCATTCTCCTTCATACTCTTCGGTTCAAGATTTTCTAAATCCGCAATCCGCATTCCGAAATCCGCAATTCAATCAGGTTTTCCACTTATTTTCCGTTCCCTGCAACAGCCTTGCGATGTTGGATTGATGCCGGTAGAGGATCAGTGCGGCAATGATGACGCTCAGGATGAAATAAGTCTGGGAATCGCTCCGGAAATAGGCGAGGAGGATTGGAATCGTTATTGCACAGGTAATCGACCCGAGGGAAATATATCTCCATTTCCACACGATTCCCATAAAGATAAAACATTCAATTAGCACTGAGGTGAACGAAATCGGGAGGTAGACACCAAGAGCCGTAGCGACTCCTTTTCCCCCTTTAAACCCGAGGAAGATGGGAAAGATATGCCCGAGAATCGGGGTCATTCCTACGATGGCTATCCAAGCGTGACCGGAAAGACCCCACTGATCTGTCAAGCCCCACTTCATGGCAATAACAATCGGTATCATTCCTTTCAACATATCTCCGATAAGGGTCAAAATTCCAAGGGTTTTGCCAGCCGTACGGAAGATATTGGTCGCCCCGATATTTTTACTTCCTTTCTTTCTCGGATCAACCCTGGAAAAGAGTCTGGTGAGGAGAAGACCTGTGGGGATGGAACCCAGAAGGTAGCCGAAAAGTCCAATAAAGATTCCGACAGGCATATTTTCTCTGTAAAATGGTCGGGGAGAGGAGATTTGAACTCCCGACTTCTTGGTCCCGAACCAAGCGCGCTACCAGGCTGCGCTACTCCCCGACCTCATCCAACTATTAAAAAACAAATCGTTTCTAAATTAAAAGATTTTTCATAAAATGTCCAGTCCTTTGATAATCCCTCAGTCATGAGGACCCGAAGGTTACGGTAACATGTAACTCAGCCCTTTAGGGCTGAGTTACCTACTCGCTGGGGCGTTTACGACTCGAAACTGAAGATTTACGTCACTTGAGTCAATGAAGTTGACAATTTCTTGAAGGATGGGTTAATAAATTAGGATAAGGACCACTCTATACACAAGAGGAAATCAATGCATATTGAATTCATTAAGGCAAGGGACCTGCCCGATGCGTGGTTTCAGTGCGTCTACCATATCTTTGATAAGGGTTATGAGTATACGATCGACCGGGGAAGTTTTAAGGGCCAGAAAAGGATCGAGTACGACTATATCGTGGTCCATATTTCTCATCCAGGAACAAGACCCCTCATTCCCGATATTCCGCCCGGATGTTCTGTTCCTCCGCCCACATCGATGGAGTACGTGGAGCAGTATCTTGAAAAACTGATCACCTCCATCAAGGGGAAACACGAAACCTACACCTATGGTGAGGATCTGGAAAAACAGATTGACGAGGTGATCAGGATGTATCGTGAGGAAGGGCCCAATACCAATCAGGCCTATATGGCCGTAGGCAATGCCAGTTCCTTATTGCTTGAAGACCCACAATGTCTTCGCGGGGTGGATACCCGGATTCGTTATGGAAAACTCCATTTTATGTTATATTTTCGGTCATGGGATCTGTGGGCTGGATTTCCTTCAAATTTGGCCGCTCTCCAATTACTGAAGGAGTCTATGGCGAAGGAGATCGGCGTTGAAGATGGGGAGATCATTGCCTCCAGCAAAGGACTTCACCTCTATGACTACTGCTGGGATCTGGCAAGGGCACGAACCGGAAGAAAATAAGGAGGAGGAAGGATGGATTTCACCTTCTCGACCGAACAGCAGATGATCAGAGATTTATGCAAGAACTTCGTTAAAAATGAGATCGCCCCCATCGCTGAAGAGATGGATGAGACCGGTCATTTTCCCTATGAGGTCTGGAAGAAGATGGGAGATCTGGGTATGGTCGGCATTCCCATTCCGGAGGAATACGGCGGAGGGGGAATGGACTGGGTTTCCATGATCATCGCCATTGAGGAGATCAGCCGGGGAGATGCCTCGTTTGGCGTCTCTCTCATGGACTCCGTGACCCTTCCCATGAATCTCATCAACACCTTTGGAACGGAAGAGCAGAAAAAGAAATGGCTGATTCCGTTGGCCACCGGAGAGAAGATCGGGGCTTTCGGTTTGACCGAGGCCCAGGCCGGATCCGATGCCAACGCCATTCAGACGAAGGCTGTTCTGGATGGAGAGGAATGGGTGATCAACGGGACGAAACAGTTCATCACCAATGCCGGATTGAAACACAACAGCCTCGTGGTCATCGCCGCTGTGACAGGGGAGGGGCATGGGACGAGAAAGAGGATCTCCAATATCATCGTGCCCACCGGCACAGGAGGATATAATTTCGGGGAAAAGTATAAGAAGATCGGATGGAAGGCGTCCGAGACCCGGGAGCTGATCTTTGACGACTGCCGGGTCCCCAAGGAGAACATCCTGGGCAATCCGGAAAAAGGATATAATCAATTTATGATGGCCCTTCAGACCAGTCGCATCGGCTTCAGCGCCCATTCCGTAGGCCTGGCTCAAGCCATCTTCGATGTCTCCTTGGCCTATGCGAAGGAGAGGGAGCAATTCGGCAAAACGATCAGTAAATTTCAGGCCATTCAGTTTAAGCTGGCCGACATGATCATGGAAATCGAACTGGCCAGATTGATGGTCTACAAGGCGGCCTGGCAGAAGGATCAGGGCGAGAATTACTTTGCCGCCTCCACCTATGCCAAGACCTTTGCCTCCGAGGTGGCCAAACGATGTGCGGACCGAGGAGTCCAGATCCACGGCGGATATGGATTGATGGATGAATATCCCATCTCCCGTTACTGGCGTGAGGTGAAATTTGAGGAGATCCTGGATGGGACATCGGAGATTCAAAGGCTCAACATTGCCCAGAAGGTCTTGAAGCTCTAATCACTCCTTTGAATTCCTCTCCACAAAGGCATAGGCGCTGTGATTGTGGATGGATTCAAAGTTCTCTGACTCTACCGTAAACCAGGTGATGTTTTTATCTCTTTTGAGAAGTTTCGCTATTTCCCGCACCACATCTTCTACAAACATCGGTTTCTCATAGGCCTTTTCCGTCACAAATTTTTCATCCGGTCTCTTCAGAATGGAGTACAAATCGCAGGAGGCGCATTCTTCAACCATGCGAATGATGTCTTCAATCCAGATAAATTTCTTAAAACGGAGGTTCACCGTGACGACGGACCTCTGATTATGCGCTCCGAACTCACTGATCTCTTTTGAACAGGGGCAAACGGTGGTAATCGGGACCACGATTCCGACATAGAAATCATCCTTTTCGTTGCTCGAGCCGCAGAAACGGCAGATATACTCCATCAGGCTCTTCGACCGTGTAACCGGTGCCTCCTTCTCGACAAAATAGGAAAATTCAACTTCCAGATGGGCGGACTTGGCCCTCAGTTTCTTCTTCATCTCGGATAGGATCTTGGAAAAGTTTTTAATTGCAATATCACCCTTATATTTATTGAGGATCTCCACAAAGCGGCTCATATGGGTCCCTTTGAAACGGTGGGGAAGGTCCACAAACATATTGACGCTCGCCACTGTATGCTGGACCCCTTTGGCTTTATCGAGGACGGTGATAGGATACCGGATATTTTTTACTCCTACCTTATTGATCTCAATTCTCCGGTGATCTCTTTGATTCTGGATATCGTTCATTCTTTTCCCCCGAAGTAAGTCGCACAGGAAGTGTCCGATTCCCATGCACTCACCTTTTTAAGACGGGCGGCATGCCCCTTCAGTTCTTTTTTAAATTGATCAAAAATATGTCTGGCGATATTCTCGGATGAGGGTTCTGTCCCGGAAAAATAGGAGAGATCATTGAGGTAGGTATGATCCAGGGTCTTTAAGATTTTTTCGACCTTCTGCTTCAATACCTTAAAATCAATGACAACCCCTTCATGGCTCAGCTTGGACGAGGTCACCGAGACCTCTATTTTCCAGTTGTGGCCATGGAGGTCTTCGCACTTACCGTGAAGGTATCGTAACCGGTGGGCTCCTGAAAAATGAGAGGTGACAGTAAGTTCATACATGATGTTTTCCTTTCTCAAGGGTAAGGCTATCAGAATATCAGGATATCAGGAAAACAGGTCATTCTGAAGGCTGTGCTCCTTCTGGTATTTTGATTTCCTGGTACTCTGATATCCTGATGTTCTGCCTCCTGATCCCCTGATTCCCTGGTGTCCTTTTCTAAATCTCAATCCACCAGAAGTATCCTCACATCCATCACATTGGTTTGCGTCGGCCCCGTGATCAGCAGATCCCCGAGCTTCTGGAAAAATGGATAAGCATCATTGTTATTCAAATGGGCGTTCGGATCCAAACCCAGGGTTTTCGCCCTCCGGATCGTCGTATGATCCGCTACCGCTCCAGCGGCATCCGTGGGGCCATCCGTGCCATCCGTGCCTCCGCTCAGGAGGACGACCTTCTCGAGTCCATTGATTTCAAAGGCCCCTGCGAGACAGAATTCCTGATTTCTTCCTCCGAGCCCCTTGCCCCTAATCGTAACGGTGGTCTCCCCCCCTGAGATGATGCAGGCGGGTTTTGGTATGGGATGCCCGCTCGAAATCACCTCTTTAACCAGGGCTCCATGGAACCGAGCAGCCTCCCGGGTCTCTCCCACAATAGATGAAGATAGGATCAGAGTGTTGAAACCGAAGGATTTTGCTTCCTTGCCGGCGGCACGGAGGGCAATGATGTTCGAGGCAATGAGGTTATTGTGGACCTTACCAAATACTGGATCCCACGGTTTGGGCGTCTCCTCAACCTTTCCCTCTTTGCCCTGCAGGAGATGTTGGTGAATGGATGGAGCGATCTCTTTGAGAAGATCATATTTTTCAAGAATCCCCCAGGCATCGTGAAAGGTCGTAGGATCGGCCACTGTGGGGCCAGAAGCAATCGCATCCAGGGGATCCCCAACCACGTCAGAGAGGATGAAGGTGATGACGGTCGAAGGATGGGCCCAGCGGGCCACCCAGCCTCCCTTCATCTGGGAGATGTGCTTCCGGATAGTATTGATCTCCTTGATATCGGCCCCGCAATCCAAGAGAAGCTGAGTCAACTCCTGTTTCTCTTCAAGGGTAATCCCTTCTACAGGAAGCGGCAGAAGGGCGGATCCTCCTCCGGAGATGAGAAAGAGGATTAGATCTTTCGGTCCGGTGGTCTGGAGAAGATTTTTGATCTTCTGGGCTCCTTCCAGCCCTTTTTTATCGGGTAAGGGATGGCCTGCCTCAATGATTTCGGTAAATCTTAATGGCAGTCCATGTCCGTATTTCGTGGTGATCAGTCCCTTTACAATTCGATCTCCGAATAACTCTTCAATGGCCTGTGCCATGGATGAAGAGGCCTTTCCCGTTCCAACAAGGAAAATCTTCTCAAATTCATTCAGATCGAAGCCCTTTTCGGATCCTTCTTCATCTCCGATGATCAACCGGTTCCTGTCGATATGAGCGACCTCTTTAAGCCTCTGATAGGGATCGACCGCTAAAACGGCCTTTAAAAAGATGGCCCTTGCCATTTCTCGCATCTCTTCAAGTGTAAATCTACCCAATTTAATCCTCCTTAAAACTTGTGAATTTTATAACTAAATTAATCAGGGGTGTCAATCATCATCACATGAAGACGCGTTTCTTTTTTTAATATTTTACACCTCGCCTCCCGTTCTGTTATATTAACTTTAGAATGCAACTTCCCTTAAGATACATCCTCACCGTCTCGGAGCTGACACAGGAGATCAAAGCCACCCTCGAGGTCAAATTCTCTGATCTTTGGGTGGAAGGCGAGATTTCAAACCTCCGCATTCCTCCCTCAGGCCATATTTACTTTACCCTGAAGGACGATTTCAGCCAGATCCGTGGAGTCCTCTTTAAGATGAGGGCCCGAGCGCTTCGTTTCCTTCCGGAGGACGGCCTTCATGTCATCTGCCGTGGCAGGGTGAGTCTCTATGAGAAGAGGGGAGATTATCAGCTCATCCTGGAGGAGATGGAGCCAAAAGGGATCGGCGCCCTCCAGCTTGCCTTTCAACAGATGAAGGATCGACTTGCAAAGGAAGGCCTCTTCGATACCAGCCGCAAAAAACTACTTCCCCTCCTTCCGCAGGCCATTGGAATCGTTACCTCTCCAACAGGAGCCGTCATCAAGGATATGATTCAGATCATCCACCGTAGATTTGAGAATGTCCGGATTCTCCTCTATCCTGTCCGGGTCCAGGGAGAGGGGGCTTCCTTTGAAATTGCTGAGGGTGTGAAATACTTCAATAAGACGAAGAATGTGGATGTGATCATTGTCGGAAGGGGAGGAGGATCACTGGAGGACTTGTGGGCCTTTAATGAGGAAGAATTGGCAAGAGTAATCTATCGTTCAAAGATCCCCGTGGTTTCCGCAGTGGGCCATGAAACCGATTACACGATCTCGGACTTTGTCGCCGATCTGAGAGCGCCCACACCCTCTGCCGCAGCTGAACTGGTCGTAAGGGATAAAAGGGATTTGAAAAACAGCCTTTATTATTTAAAAAGCCGTCTGGAAAGTCAAATGTTACAAAATCTGCAGGAACTGAAGTCGGATTTATCTTATCTCCGAAAGGGGTTGATCGATCCGGAAAAGAGGATAGAGGAATATTTATTAAGAGTGGATGACCTCTTTAACCGGCTTCGAAGGTTCCTTCTCTGGGACCTTAAGGGAAAGAGAGAGAAGAATCAATATCTCAATGAAAGACTTTTCCTCCAGAACCCTGTTCAGAGGATAAAAAACCTTCAGGTTTCCATCTCAGAAGCCTGGAACCGCCTGGAAAAGAATATGAAATACTTCATCGAGTTCGAGAGAGAAAAGACAAAAGGAATCCTGGGAAAGCTCAGTTCCCTGAGTCCTCTCGCCATTCTGGAAAGGGGGTATAGCATCACCCGAAAACTTCCTTCCTTACAGATTTTAAGGGATGTTGGCCATGTCAAAGCGGGTGATCAGGTGGAGGTGAGGCTCCATAAAGGAACCCTCTTCTGTGGCATTGAGAGGACCGAGGAGTCTTGACGATAAAGCCATAAAGGGGATAAAATGATATATTAGACTTTAAGTAACACTTTAGCTTTTTGAAAAGTTTTTGTCTGTCATTCCCGCCCCGTATCAAGTACGGGGTAAACTCCGGCGGGAATCCAGACTCCGTCCCTGCGAAGGCAGGGAACCAGAAATAACTGGATTCCTGTTTCCACAGGAAACCCTGGATTCCTGCTTTCGCAGACGAATGACGAACCCGGCAAAGGCAGTATTTGGCCCCCTTTTCAAAAGGCTAAATTAATACGACTTTAAAAACATCGGAGAAATCAGATGCCAAAAGAGAAATATGAGGATGCTCTGAATAAGCTGGAAAAGATCGTCACAAAAATGGAGGCGGGAAATATCTCCCTCGAAGAATCACTCAAGCTCTTTGAAGAGGGGATACGCCTCTCCCGTTTCTGTAATCAGAAGCTGGATGAGGCGGAAAAGCGGGTTGAAATCTTAATGAAGGGCAAAGACGGAAGTTTAAAGGCTCAGTTCTTTGATCCTTCGATAAACTCAGGACAGGCTCCTTCGATGAACTCAGGAAAGAACTCCAACGGGGAGGAGGAATGAAGTGACTAAAGTGAACGTTTTAAAAATAAGTTCGGAGTAATGAGTTCGGAGTTCGGAGAATCAAGTTTGTAGCCACAACCTTTAGGTTGCGATACCAAACAATGGATATTCAAAGGTATTTAAGGGAGAAAAAGGAGATTGTGGATGAGGCTCTGGAAAGGTATTTCTCGGAACCGGAGGCCACAGACAGTAAAATAGGATATCCATCCTCGCTTCATCAGGCCATCCGGCACAGTCTGATCGATGGAGGAAAGAGGATCCGGCCTATCCTGTCCATTGCCTCCTTTGAGGCTGTTGGAGGGAAAGGGGATGGGATTTTACCCTTCGCCTGTGGACTGGAGATGATCCATGCCTACTCCCTGATCCACGACGACCTTCCGGCCATTGATAACGATGACTATCGAAGGGGAAAGCCCACCTGCCATAAAGTATTTGGAGAAGCGATCGGTATTTTGGCCGGAGATGGTCTCCTCACAGAAGCCTTCGGACTGATGACGAAACCGTCTTCCGGTGATCCAGCAATCATTCTCGATATTGTGAATGAGATCGCCCGGGCCTCCGGAATTTACGGGATGGTCGGAGGCCAGGTGGCTGATATTGAATCAGAGGGAAGGAAAGTCGATTATCCGACGATTCAATATATCCATACCCATAAGACCGGAGCGCTTATTTTAGCCTCGGTCCGCACGGGGGTGAAATTGGGGGGAGGGGATGTTGAGACCCTGAAGGCCTTCACCCATTATGGAGAGAGGATTGGCCTCGCCTTTCAGATCGTTGATGATATTTTGAATGTGGAGGGAAAGGCCGAATTGTTGGGAAAGAACACGGGAAGCGATCTTTTTAAGAATAAGGCAACCTATCCCTCTTTGTTGGGGATCGAAGAGTCCAAAAGGAGAGCGTCGGAACTGATGGAATCCGCCATCAATATTCTCAATCCTTTTGGGCCTGAAGTCGAACCGCTCAAAGAGATTGCCAGGTTCATCGTCCTGAGGGAATCCTGACCTATGACGAGATTATTGGACCAGATCAATCACCCCCACGACCTTAAGGGACTCGATGGAGAGGAACTGGAGAGCCTTTGCGGAGAGATCCGGAAAGAGATTCTTACGACCGTTTCAAAAAACGGGGGTCATCTTGCCTCCAACCTGGGCACGGTGGAGTTGACCATTGCGCTTCACTATGTCTTTGACCTCCCCAGGGACAAATTGATATGGGACGTGGGTCACCAGAGTTACGCGCATAAACTGCTCACCGGGAGGAGAGACCGTTTCCATACCCTGAGGCAGTACGAAGGGATCAGTGGCTTTCCAAAAAGGGATGAGAACCCTTATGACACCTTCGATTCAGGCCACAGCGGCACTTCCATCTCTGCCGCCCTGGGCATGGCTGAGGCAAAGAGGCATAAGGGTGACGAGGGAAGACCGATCGCCATCATCGGGGATGGATCAATGACCGCAGGGCTTGCTTTTGAGGGCCTTAATCAGGCAGGCAATATCGATCAGGATCTGATCGTCATCCTGAACGACAATGAGATGTCGATCTCTCACAATGTGGGCGCCCTTTCTTCCTATCTCAACCGGTTGATGACCGGGCAGTTTGTCAACCGGTTCCGCGACGAGATGAAAGGGTTTCTCGAAACCATACCGAGCATCGGAAAATCGGCCCTCCGTTTTGCTAAAAAGGCTGAAGAGTCGCTCAAAGGCCTTCTCATGCCCGGACTTCTCTTTGAGGAGCTGGGCATGAAATATATCGGACCGATTGATGGTCATCGCCTCGATCATCTGATTGAAAACTTTCAGAACATTAATAAATTGAGAGGTCCATTCCTCGTCCATGTGATTACCAAAAAGGGAAAAGGCTATGGACCTGCCGAAAAGAATCCTTCCCTTTACCACAGCGTTCCCCCTTTCGATATCGAGACCGGAGAGATCAAAAAGGGACCGGTGAACCCTCCTCCCACGTATACCGAAATCTTTGGAGAGACGCTCTGTAAACTGGCCGGGGAGAATAGAAGGCTCATCGCCATTACGGCGGCCATGCAGAGCGGAACGGGGCTGGAGGAGTTTGCAATCAGGTTTCCTGACCGGTTCTACGACATCGGGATAGCGGAACAGCATGCGGTCACCTTTGCCGCCGGCCTTGCCCTGGAGGGAATGAAACCGGTCGTGGCCATTTACTCCACCTTTCTTCAGAGGGCGTATGATCAGATCTTACAGGATGTCTGTCTTCAGAACCTTCCGGTCGTCTTTGCTCTGGACCGGGGAGGGATTGTGGGAGAGGATGGACCGACTCATCATGGCCTCTTCGATTATTCTTACCTGAGGCACATTCCGAACCTGATCGTCATGGTGCCCAAAGATGAAGAGGAGTTCCGGCATATGATCAAAACGGCGGTCGAACATCCAGGGCCTGTTGCCTTCCGTTATCCCAGGTCAAGGGGGACGGGCGTGGAGAGGAGTGAGAGCCTTCAATCTCTTGAGATCGGCAAGGGAGAGGCGCTCAGAGAAGGCAAGGATATCCTCATCCTCTCCATCGGTTCGACGGTCTATCCTTCGCTCCGTGCCGCACAGAGATTGGAGGAGATCGGGATCGATGCCGCTGTCATCAACAGCCGATTTCTTAAGCCTCTTGATGGAGATCTTCTCTGCCACTGGGCAAGAAGAACGGAAAGAGTCCTCACCGTCGAGGAGAATGTCCTGATGGGAGGGTTTGGAAGCGCGGTGCTCGAACTCTTCCAGGAGAAAAACCTCTTATCCGTTGCGGTAAGACGGCTGGGACTCCCCGACTGTTTTGTTGAACATGGGCCTCAATCTCTTCTCAGAGAAAAATACGGGATTGATGAAAACGGGATATTCAGGGGGGCGAGGGAGATGGTTGAGAAGTTTTCGCAGGAAGGTTTCCGTTCTAAAGCTTCTCCAGTATCCCTGACCGGTGTTTAATTAGAGTCTGTTTATAAATGGCGTAATCGTCTTTTTATCATTCCCGTGAAAACGGGAATCCAGTCTTTTCACTACGTTCTGGATACCCGCCTTCGCGGGTATGACGAGCAAACTGAATTTATAAACAGAAACTATAGTGAACAACTTAAATAAGTTGACATCCACTCCCGCCATGGCGGGATCATTGCGAATCCCGCCCTGCGGGATGAAGCAATCTCAAGAGATTGTCCCGCCTTTGGCGGGATCGCTTTGCTCCTCGCAATGACTACTTTTCAAGGTCGTTCACTATAATTAATCATTTTTGAAAGAACTAAAATGCTTTGATGATACAATGATCGAGCCCAAAGTGATTCTTAAAGGGAAGGCGGCACAAAGAGAGAGGCTCGACAGGCTTTTATTGGGGAAAGGCCTTGTTCAAAGTCGGGAAAGGGCGAGAGCCTTGATCATGGAGGGAAAAGTTCTCGTCAATGGAGCGATGCTGGATAAGCCCGGAGTCAACGTGAGCCTGAAAGCTGAAATCAGGCTTCAGGAAGAAGACCATCCCTATGTGAGCCGTGGAGGAAAGAAGCTAAGGGGAGCGATCCTTTCGTTTGGAATCGATCCCACAGGGATGGTGGTGATGGATGTGGGTGCCTCAACCGGTGGATTTACAGACTGCATTCTCCAGGAGGGAGCACGAAAGGTTTACGCCATAGATGTCGGTTATGGCCAGTTAGCCTGGAGATTGCAGAAAGACCCCAGGGTGGTCAATTTAGAAAGGAGAAATATCCGCTATCTGAAAAGGGAAGAGGTGTCCGAGGAGGTTGACCTGATCCTTATCGACACCTCTTTCATCTCCATAGAAAAGTTCCTTTCCTACCTTCTCGGATTCCTGAAGAGGGGAGGGGAAATCCTCGCCCTCATCAAGCCCCAGTTTGAAGTGGGGAAGGGCGAAGTGGGGAAGGGAGGAGTGGTGAGGGATGACGCCCTGCATCAAAAAGTGATCGATAGAATTTCAGGGTTTTGCTGTAGTCTGGGATTGAGGGTTCTTGGGGTGATCGAATCTCCACTGCTCGGCCCCAAAGGAAATAAGGAATTTTTTATCTGTTTAAAAAAAGAGGAATGATTGGATGGGCAGAGCAAAGGAACCCAGCCCCGCCAAACTCTTTATGAGCCTGATCGTTAAAGAGGAGGATATCCTCAAACGAGGGATCCAGGACCTGCAAAAGGAATTTGGGGAGATCGATTTCATGAGCGAGAAGTTTCCATTCGATTTCACCGAATATTATACCCAGAAGATGGGAGAGAACCTGTTCCGTCACTTCATCACATTCGAGCAACTCGTTTCACGGGACTCCCTCCCCGGCATTAAACTGACCACAAACCGTTTAGAGGAGAAGTATGCCACCTCCGATGGAAACCGGCGGATCAATATCGATCCGGGATATATCTGTTTGGAACATGTCATCCTCGCTACCACGAAAACCTATGCCCATCGACCCTATCTCAGGGACGGCATTTATGCTGATTTAACACTCATCTATCGGAATAAGTCGTTTCAGCCACTGGATTGGACCTATCCTGACTATCGTCAGGAGGGGACCATCCAGCTCTTCAACCGACTCAGAAAGAGATACTCGGAAAATTTAAAGGAAAGGGAATGCCAACCATGTTAAAATCGATGACAGGATTTGGAAGAGGAGAAGGAGAAACCGCCCTGGGGAGGGTGCTTGTCGAATCCCGCTCGGTCAATCATCGCTACAGTGATGTCAACATCCGACTGCCTAAACGTTTGGCCATCTTTGAAGGCCGGATCAAAGAAATGATCCGATCACAGGTGTCAAGAGGGAGGATCGATGTCTCCATAAAACTGGATGCTCTGGAAGGGGAGAAGATTCAACTCCAGGTCGATTCCAACCTCGCCGAACAGTACTTTCAGGCCCTCCTCTCCTTAAAGGAAAAATTTCAGCTCAAAGGGGAGATCACCCTGGAATTGCTGGCAGGAGCAAATGATCTGATCTCTGCGAAGGAGGAGTCCGGAGATGTCGAACCCTCCTGGCAGGGGATCATTCCGATCCTGAAACGGTCCTTGCAGGAAATGGACGAGATGAAATGTTCCGAAGGGGATACGCTTGCAAAGGATATTCAAAAACGACTGGAGTTGATCGCTCAGCAGCTAAAAGAGATCAAAGGGCAATTCCCTTTTTACGTTGAGGCCTATCGAAACCGGCTTCGGGAGAAACTTCAATCGCTTCTGGCCGGGATCGAGGTTGATCCTTACCGTTTACAACAGGAGATAGCCTTTTTGGCGGAACGGTCAGACATCACCGAAGAGATTGTGCGAGCGGAGAGCCATCTCCAGCAGTTCGATCTGCTTCTCAAAGGAGAAGAACCGGTGGGCAGGAAGATGGACTTTTTGCTTCAGGAAATCCACCGCGAAGTGAATACAGTGAGCGCCAAAGCGAATGATGCGGAGATCTCCCAGAAGGTGGTGGAGATCAAAAGCGAATTGGAAAGGATCCGGGAACAGGCGCAGAACATCGAGTAGTCAGAACATTGGTTTCGTTTATCGGTAACGGCAAGGATGCCCGTATCGTTAATAAAAGGCTACGTTTGTCATCTCTTTATTCTTTCCACGTAACCTTAACCGGTAGCCGAAACGGGCTTCCTAACCGTAACCTTGACCGATAGAGAATTTTATCTTCAAAATGGGAAATAAAGATCAGGCGAACAAAAAAGGAAAAGGGTTAATCTTCATCCTCTCCGCGCCTTCGGGCACAGGGAAGACCACCCTGGTAAGGAGGGTGATGGAAGAATTGCCCTGCCTTCGGTTCTCTGTCTCTTACACCACACGGCCTCCCAGAGCGAGCGAGCAGGAGGGAGTGGATTACCACTTTGTCTCCCCGGATGTTTTCAGGGAGATGATTGAGAAGGAGCAATTTTTAGAGTGGGCCGAAGTGTTGGGCCACTGTTATGGAACACCCCGGGTGGATATCGAGGCCCTGGAATCAGCAGGCATGGATTTAATTCTCGATATCGATACCCAGGGAGCAAAGAGGGCGAAGGAGAAGTTGGGCCATGCCATATTGATCTTCCTTCTCCCGCCATCTATCGATGCCCTTCAGGAACGATTGATGGGCAGGGGCCTCGATTCACTTGAAAGGATTCAGTTCCGACTGGCCCATGCGAAGAGGGACATGGAGGAAGCGCACTGGTACCACCATATCATCATCAATGAGAGGATTGAGGAAGCCGTCGAAAAATTGAAGGAGATCATCATTGCCGAGAGGCGCCAAAAGGAGGAGAATCATGGCAAGAGTTACGGTAGAGGACTGTTTGAAAAATGTAGAAAGCCGGTTTGAACTGGTCATCCTGGCTGCGAAAAGGGCGAAGATGCTGATGAAAGGGGCAAAACCCCTGGTGGAGACGGATAACCGGTCCATTGTGAACGCCCTGAGGGAAGTAGCTGGCGAGAAGGTAAAATTTGTCAATCCGAGAGAGAAAAAGGGTGGTTCCTCTCAAGAGGAGTGATGAAGACTGGCATCACCGGAATGAAAGGGGCGGCTGAGCGTCAGGGGACCGGATTGATTGCCGATCCCATCTATCACTATATTGTGATGACCGACCGTATCGAAGGGGAGAAGACGGAAAGGGATGTGATCGATTCCCCTTATGTTCAGCGACTCCGGCGAATCTATCAACTTCAAAGCGCCCGCTGGGTCTTTCCCTCCGCAGAACACACCCGATTCCAGCACTCCCTGGGAACGATGCATGTGGCAGGGGTCTTTTCGGAACAGCTCTATCCTTTCCTCTTCGATCTCTTTCAATCAGAACTTCCATCCTTTTCCTATATCGAAGAGCTTCTGCGAATGGCCGGGCTGCTCCATGATATCGGCCACGGACCTTTCTGCCATTTTTTCGATGAGCAATATCTTTCCCGATTTCAGACCAATCATGAGGAGATTGGACAGCACATCATCCGGGAAAAGGTTTCTTCCATCCTGAAGGGTATCCGGAGAACCGCCAGGGGTTCCTTCAGAAGATCGGAAGCGCTCGATCCGGAACAGGTGGCTTTTCTCATCAAAAAGCCGCTGAAAAGGGAAAGGCGAAGGCATCCGAAGTGGCTCGTCTTTCTCCAGCAGCTCTTTCGAGGAATCTTTACCTTCGACAATATCGACTATGTCCTTCGGGATGCTTACATGACGGGCGTCTCCATCGGCCCCATCGACTGGAGGCGTCTCCTCTATTATACCTCCTTCCGAAGAGAAGGGCTGGTCCTGGATAAAAGGGGGATGGATGCCCTGGCTATGTTCCTCAATGCGCGGCTCTACCTTTTCTCCAATGTTTACTATCACCGGACGACACGCTCGATCGACCTTCAACTCCAGGAGATCTTTAAGGAGACCATGGAGATCCTCTGTCCCTATCATCCGCTCAAAGAGATAGAGCAATACCTTAATTTAACCGACTGGTTTCTGATGGAGAAGGTGATGGAATGGAAGCGATCCCTTTCGTCGAAGGAGAGGCGGCTGGGTGAGAAATGGGGAGAAGTTCTCTCAAGGAAGTTGAAATGGAGCAGTGTCTTTGAGGAAAAATTAACCCTCAAGGAGATGGAGATTGGACGGCCGATCTTCCTCACTCCCAAAGAGGTGAAACAGAGAATGGAAACCTTTTTGCCCGGGCAGTTGAAAAAGGTCGAATTCCATGTCGACATGGCCCATCACGATCCCAGACCCCTCAACCCCTGGCATGGGACAGAAGGGGCGACCCTGCTGATCTACGACCCGGGGACCCAAAGGATTTCAAGGGAACCCCTGCGGAGGTTGTTTCAGTATATTCCGGCCAAGGTAGCGATCTGCCGTGTCTATGCCCGGGATCAACGTTTTAACCGCCAGCTCGGTGAGGCCGCTCGCCAGGCCCTTGCTTCGGAAGGGCACATCGAAATTTTGGAAACGAATCTTTAAGAATCTCATTCTTATGATCCGATCCCGTTTCCTCGGCTTAGAAAAGCAGGCCCCATCCATCTCCTCCATCTTGTCTTTGAATCATTGACCGTGTTATGATTTATTGAATCTAAAAAAGAATGATAGAAAGGTGTCAGTCGTGGAAAAGAACGGATATCAGAAACAGGTGATGGCCATCTACCAATTTATCAGCGACCATCTCTACTTCAATCGACCGGATATTGAAATCAATGGGGAGCCCTATAATTCAGCCATCCTTTTAAGCCTGCTGACCGGCCTGACCAAAGGGAAGGAACTGATCATCGGAGAACCGGGATTGGGGAAAACCACCTCTGCCGAATTTGTCTGTTCATTGATATACCAATTCCCGTTAGGGGTGATCTGGGGAAGTGAAGTTTCAGGGCATCCCGAGCAGACCGAGGAGAAGATCATCGGCAGACCCGATCTTGGGAAATTGAACCGTGGGGAAGAGGATGTCGTGTGGACCAATTTTGTCCAGATGCCGGTCAAGATCGTGGATGAGATCAACCGTCTCCCTGAAACGAAACAGAGCATGATCCTTGACGGAGTGGACCGGGGCAACTGGGAATACCTCAATGAGATGATCATAAACGATGAATACTGCCTCTTTGCCACCGCCAATTATCAAGATGGAGGGACGAACACGATTATCGCTCCTCTGGTCGATCGGTTCGATGTCATTGTGGAATCGCGGTATCCGGGGGCCAATCTCTCGTTTCTCATCGGGAAGGCCCGGGGAAAGGATCAGATTCTGAGGCATCCCAAATATGAGAAGGGCCTCTATCGTGTCATGAAATCGAAGATCGCCTATGAGAAGAAGATCCCGAAACTGGAGGAAATCTGTAACGCCTTCGGCGAATACGTTGAGAAAACACTGGGGGTAAAACCCCTTCGGAGGGAGGACCGTGATCGGATTCGAACCGAAATGGGTAGCCTTGAGATGGATCTCGATGCGAGCGCCTTTGTGCGGATGCTCCTGGCGGAACTCTCCTTCTGCGATCGTTACGGGCAGAAAAGGATTGTAGAAAACTGTGAGGAGGGCTGCCATTACACGGGATACCTCTGCCGTCAGATCAAAAATTGCGCCTCGAATCGCCTTCCGACTTCCATCAAACTTTTCGCTCAGGGGCTGGCATGGTTATCCGGGGACTCCGAAATCGATATCGAACAGGTGAAGGCGGTCATGCCCTTTGTCCTTTCGCATCGAATCCAGTGGAAGGATGAGGTCCTCTCTCAAAAGGAAAGAGCGAAGAGGGATGATCCCTTTCAGATCTTCCTCGCCAAGGAAGCGGTAAAGACCGTCTCCCAGAGGTACAGGGAGCAGAGCGATCATCTCAAGGATGCGCTCGCTCTGGGATCGAAGATCTATCAGGGCGAATCTCTGGAGCCATTGGAGGGAGATCATCCGATTTACACCGAAATCAAGAAAGATATTCGTCATAGAAGAAATCATTGATGAAGAACGCTTGTTCAAAGAAGAAGACTTTCGGTCCTCATCGGCAAGAACCTTACGCTACCCTCAACCCTTTCGAGGAATTTAAGTCCTTCCAATTTCAAAGAACGGAGATCCCTCTGGACCAGATCGTCCAGTCCACTGAAGTGGTGATGAACCAGATCCGTTTGGGGTATGAGAGGCTTCTGGAAGAAGAGGCAAAAGAACTCGTCTGGATGGTTCAGTATAACACCATCATCAAGGCCTACGAGGTGGCGGAGAAATATGTTAGGGAGATCGATTATTCGGCGGAGGATATTGAGGATTTCTGCTTTGCCCTGGAGAATACCCAGCGGATTCCCTATCTCATTCCTGGACCGGCGGGAATCTATATCTCCGCATTGTGCAATTACGCGAAGGAGGAAGAAATCGTTCTGAAACTTTCGGAGCTGAAGACAGAGATCAATCTCATCGGATTCCGGCTCCCCAAAGGGAAACGGCTGATGGTCGAAGGGGACACGGGCGATTTCACCGGTATTGGCATCGAAGGTGGAGACCTGGAGGTAGATGGAAACGCCAAGAACTGGACCGGGGCAGGGATGAGATCCGGAAAGATACTGGTGAAGAAGAACATCGGCCTCCATACCGGAGAGTGGATGATGGGAGGAGAGATCTATGTCGGGGGAAGGGTGAGAGGACTGGGAAATATCGTTGAAGGAAAAGTCTATGAGAGGGATAAGCTTGTCTATCCCGGAAAGGTCCGTTATCCCAACCTCTATTATTAGGCGATCGATGGAAGAAAAAAAGCTACAGACTCTCATCGAAGAGATCTGGCCCCGGTTGAGGAAGAAACATCTCTACCCTGAGATCCCCATTCCGAAGATCGGAAAGGTCCCTGATCCTTTTGACGAAGAAAATGAGAAGGATGATCCCGTTCACAGGGTTGGATTGGAGATGAAAGAGAAACAGATGACCATCAACCCGGTCTTTCTCTCCACCATGAAGGGTAAGATGGCGGAGGAAAATCTGATTGAGGCTCTTCTCGATCACGGGATCACTCACTACACCTTCTGCCCATGGGATTTTCAGACCCACCTCAGGCTCTATGCAGAGGCCAAGAAGGTGATGGGAGATAAGGGGTTGGCCAAACAGGCGGCCAACTACTTTATCGATGTCATCGCCGACACCCACTGCGTCAAAAAGAGAGCCACAGAAATCCCGGAATTACACCGAAATCTGGAAAAGGGAACCGTTGAGGAAGTGATCGCCTCCCTCTATCAGAAGATTTGGGGGATCGATCTGGGCATCTTTCCCTCAAAAAAAGGTGGAAAAAACAATGATGAGGTTGTCCGAAGGTTAGCAAGGATTCCCTACCTGGATCGCTCCAGGTGGTCTGAAAGCATCCGGAAGTTTGCCCGCTCTCTTAAACCCCTTCTCATCTTGGAGCAGAAGGAACAGGAATCCAGAGGCGGAAAAGGAGAATCCAACCCTCAGGGAGAACATGATCTGAATCACTACTCCTATGAAGAGATCGATGAGGGGTTAAGAGAGTATGCCCAAAAGACCATGGGGCTGTCAGAATTCAAAGAGGTGGTGGAAGACTTCTCCACAGAACTGAAGGAAATGGGTTATGGAATCAAGGGGGGAATGGGAAGGGGGAGGGGGGCTTCCATTGATGCAGATATCCTCTTCTATATGAAACTGGCCGAACATTATTCGATTCCGCTGAAAAAGGTTCCCATGGAGGAGGCGGGAACGCTCCATCCCCATTCCCATTCGCCATGGGAGATCGGATCGCCATTTCAGGATATCGATATCTGGACGAGTTTTGGTAAAATCATGCCGGGGATCACCCAGATCTGGAAGAAGAAAGAGGGAAAGGGTCGGGGGAAAATCGAAGGGGCGCCCGACTGCCTGATCATCATTGACTCCTCAGGAAGCATGATCAATCCACGGAAAAACCTTTCCTATGCCGTTTTGGGAGCCGCCTGCGCGACCAATGCCTATCTGCGGAATGATTCAAAAGTGGCGGTCTATAATTTCAGCGATGCCCCGATGGGGGGGCGGGATGTTCTCGATTATACGGAGAACCGGGAAGAGATCTACCGGGTGCTCTGTAAATATTTTGGAGGCGGAACCGCACTGGACCTCGAAGATATCATGCCCTTGATCAAGGGGAAAAAGGAGGTGGATCTGTTCATCATCACCGATATGAAGATTACCAACCTGGAGACCCTGATCGGATTCTTTGGAAAAATTCAGAACCGGATCACAGCGGTCCATATCGGAGAAAACCCTTATGCCTCAAGGTTCGAAAAGGCGGTGGAGAAAAGAAAGAATATTAATATCTTTACGGTGAAAAAAAAGGAAGATATTCCTCATATTGTTTTAGGAAGCATCCGTGAATATTTTAATCTGGTTCAAAGAGGCCGTTGAGGTTGACATAAGATCTTAAAAAAATCTTGACTCTTACTCATTATATCCTGTAAGTTAATATCTAATCCACGATCTATTAGAAATTTGTATCAAATTAATTTTTTTATCTGAAATCGCAATGGGTATGAAGAGAGTCAGATGACTCCCCAAAAATCTTATAATAGATTGATAATATTAGACTATCGTTTGATTAAAGATTAGGCAAACCGTTAAACAATTTGAAGGATACGCATTTTAAATCTGAAAATTTTAAGTTATCAACAGCATTTAAACAAAAAATGTGGGAAATAGAGCGAACTAATTAGAATCATTTAGAAAATAGAAAAGGGATCAGTTAGAGGAGGGCTTTAACTGAT
The DNA here is from genome assembly GCA_020724025.1 of Syntrophorhabdus sp. The sequence goes on from DYHU01000008.1 coordinate 22,251, forward strand.
CCCAACCAGTGCATCAAATGGGGGTGAAACAAGGTGGTGATATGGTTTGATGCACTGGCTATATACAATATAACAGAAAAAAAAGAAAAAATCAAATCACAAATTATTTTTGGCACAGGATTTGCTATGATAAAGAATATTATGAAGATTGTTCTCCTTATCATCTTTTCCTTTTTTATTTCAACTTCCGGATTTGCCCAGACTTATAAATGGGTCGACGATAAAGGGGTGGTCCATTTCACGGATGATATAACCAAAATCCCTGATAAGTACAGACCTAAAGCCGACAAAATTGGAATGCCCGAAGAAAAAAGTGAAATAAAAATAGAGAGCGATCCATCTCCGAAGAGAAAGGAAGATGCCTATAAAGACCAGCTGGGCAGGGGCGAGGAATACTGGAAGGGCAGAGTTGAGGAGTGGAAAAAGAAGTTGAGAGCGGCTCAGGAGAAAATGGATCAGGCCAGAATAAAATATAATGAATTGACAGAAAAGTTTAATGATTCGAGAAGTTCCGCAGAGAGAAACCAACTCAGGAGAGAAAGAGACCAGGTCAAACAGGAGATGGATCAGCAAAAAAGTCAAATTGAAGAAGCAAAGATGGCGCTTGAAAAGAAGATTCCAGAAGAGGCAGAACTCTATAAAGCAAAGCCGGAATGGATTAAACAGTGAAAATATTTCATAGAAACTAAAAAAAATACCTAATCAACAAATAGTGGCTAACCCTTTATTTTTAAAACCCTATTCATTTCGCCCATCCCATCCTGGTCATCATTCAAGAAGAATCATTAAAATTTCATGGAATTGGTATCAATTTTGCTATATTATTATTTTAATGGGGGTATGCACTTGACTCCGGTAAATTTATCCTAATTCATTGATTTATAATGATTTTTTCTGGTTTTTTGAGTTTATGTCGCCATTTCGGCATAAGTATTTGAAAAGATTTGGTTTTTAAAAATTGAACAGGAGTCAAGTGCATACCCTCATTATTTTAATATATTCGATCAAAAGCGGGCATCTTGGTGGTCAAAAATTGAGCAACTTGACTGAAAATCTGTGAAATCTAAAGAATGGCATTAAAAATGCATTCTTTTGTATTTATATATTTCGGAAATGAAAATGAATAATCATACGACTGCAGAGAGAAAGATGGGCGTTCTTGCCGTTGAAAAGAGACGGTATCCAAGATATACCGTCGAATTCCCCCTCGACTATGCCCGAGTCGAAGACAAAGAGACTTATGGCGGAATGATTGCCAATGTGAGCGAAGGAGGATTGCTGGTCTACCTGCCTCAGCGGATGGAGATGGGAGCGGTATTAAAAATTGAAATTCTTTATGTTCAGGGATTGGAATTTAACACGATCAAAGCCGTTGCCAAAGTAGTATGGACTGACCTGGCGGCTAAAGAGACCTGGGGAGAGTATCGATATGGTTTGCAATTTCTCCATATCGAAGAGAAGGAATTCTCCAGACTGATGAATTTATTAAAGGAGATTGGAAAATGAAGATATGATCCCTGAATCATCAACTGTTTCTGCCCCTCCTTTTGGCCATCCCATCTTGTTTCAGCCTGCCTTTTTTTAGCGGAGAAAAAATCTCTTGAACTTTTTAAAAAAATTATTAAGAATAGAACTATCTTAGGAACAACAGAGGTGGGGGTTTCTCATTAAAGACATGATGTTTTACTTTCACCCAAAAGAGGAAAGCTATCGGGTCACCCTCCATCGCATCGGAGGACATACCGAAGAGGAAAAGGCGCGTTTCTGCAGGGAGGTCTCAGACAATTATGGGATACCCCTGTCCCTGATGAGAAAGATTGCTGATCGTTGTCCCATTGTCATTAAAAAAGACCTTCCTTTTAAAAAGGCTAAACTGTTAGCCATTGCTTTTAAATCATTTGGAGCCTCAGTCTCAGTGGAGAGAAAGAGGAATCTTTTCCCCATTTTTCTCGAATTCGCGACCGGAGGAAACTGGCGGTTGGAACTGGAGTCATCCCACCTCCGGAAGTCGCCCGGTGGCGCATGGCAGGTATTCGGGAGGGTTAAAAACATATCCGACGAAGAACTTCACGACACCTGGGCTCTGATTCAACTCTTCGATGAATTTGAAGAGTTGATCGCCTTCGAGGAAATTTCTCTTCCCATCAATCCCCTTCCTCCGAATGCGTCCTCTCCATTAAAGGTCATTTTTGAAGGGGATCTTCCAGTCCAAAAAATTTCCATCGCCTTTAAGAGCGCTTCAGGGAATCCCCTCCAGACGAGGGAGAAGAGGGAGAGGAGGGAATGGTCGGAGGTGAGCATCGCTGAGCTTGGGAAAAGAGGCTCTCCCCCTCCCCCTGCCGAAATAACTGAAAAAGTACTGCCCCCCATTGAACCTCAACTCTCTCTTATCCCCGAAAGAGGTGAAGAGAGGTTGGAGGAAGAGGCAACGCAGTGGGCTTCAGAAGAAATCTCATTCCCGGAGCCAGAGGGACTTCCCTTAGAGACAGAGGGAGACATAAGAAGCGGTGGTGAAGAATTAACTCCAGGTCTCTTGGAAGAGGGGAGACAACAGGAGGAAGAGAGGTTCGAAATTCTACCGGAAGAGGAAGGCACTCCAGAAGTCATCCAGTCTTTGATCGAAAAGGAAGAAGAAATTCCTGAGGAAGAAGAGCTCCATCTCGATTATCCGGCTGACGACAGAATAGAGGATACCCGGCGGATTGAATCAGACCTCTCCCTATTCGGAGAAGGAGATCGAGTTACAGGAGAACATCCTGTGGTTGTTGAAGAAAAGAGGGGTGAGGAAGCCATTCTCTATCCATGGATAGAAGACTTCAGAAAGGCGGTTGAGGCCTATGAACATATGTATCGGGACCCCTTCGCTGTTTGGTTCGAAAATGTTCAAAAGGAAAACGGCTTTGAGAGCGCCTACCATTCTCTATTGACCCTGTTGATCTATGCCCGTTTCAATCAAACCCATTCCTCAGATGCCGCATTGGAAAATACCCGGAAAGTATTCAAACTCTCACTCCAAACAGATCTGCCTCTTTCGGAAATTCCCCCCCTGGAAGGGACGCCTTTCTTTTCAGGAGAAGCGTGGAGAGACTTATATTTCAGGGCCATTCCTAAACTTCAGGAAGTGTCCTTTCGAATTCTGGAGAGAATGGAATGGGAACCCATTGATTTGGATCGGTTAATTCGTATTATCCCTCACATGACCGATAGAAACAGCCTTGGGGCCATCCGTTTCATCCATGAAAGGGTTCCGGGAATCATTAAGGATATCTTCAAAATGCCCGTTGATATAAGTGAAGGCCTTTACCGAGTGGCTTCGCGTTTGGGAGTGGTCAATCCCCTATTCGATTATTATCAGGGGAGAAATTCGATGGGAGACCTGAAGATTCAATCCTTTGCCAGAATTGCTTTTCCTGAGGACCCCGGGAAGATTGAGGACCCGATGAGCCGAATAGGGGTAGAAGATGAAGGAGGATATTGTTTCCCGATCGAACCCCAATGTCAACAATGTCTCTTCGATGCCTTCTGCCCAAAACTCTTTCCCGGTTTTAACCCCTCGGAAAAAGGGATGGTTTTTCGATCGTGAGAGATAAGCTGGAGGAACTGAATGGAGAAGTCGAATTCAATGAAGGATAGAAGAAAATCTCCAAGAACGTCGCTAGACTTACCCCTTGAATATCGTGTGATGGATGCGTTTTATGCCCACGGAGGATTGGTGGTCAATGCGAGCGAATTGGGCCTCCTTGTTCAATCCGTCAAAAGCATCCCCATTGGGACGAAATTAAATATAGCAGTCTTATTTCCCAAGGGCTTCGAACTGACCAATTTTGAAGTTCTGGCCGAAATCATCTGGAAAGACCTTCATTGGGAAGAGGATTGGGAAGGGTACCAGTATGGTTTAAAATTCACACAGATTCCGGATGATGAGCATTGGAAATTGAAACAGCTCCTGAGCGGCCAATTTTATTTGGAGGAGGGCCAACGAAATTATCGGTGAGGGCAGGGGGAAAGGGATGACAGAGAAAAAAGAGGGAAAACCTCGTATCGGGATTGCCAACATCGAAAGGAGAAAGTATCCGCGCTTTTCAATCGACCTGCCCATTGAGTATCATCCGGTCCAATCTCCTGTCAACCGAGTCGGTCGGGCACTTAATGCGAGCGAAGGGGGATTATTGGTTTACCTTCCGGAAAAGGTGGAGATCGGCCAGCACCTCGGATTGAAACTCTTCTTCCACTCCGGTTCCAGCATGAATACCATCGAAATGATAGGGGAGGTCATGTGGATTGACATCCACCTGGAGATGAATTGGGGGGATTATCGGACGGGTTTGAAGTTGATTGATATCTCTCCTGAAGATCTGAAGCGACTGAAAGACTTCCTGTTATCCCTTACGAACTAACTCTCAATTTTTCTTACTTTTTTGGACCTTCTTGTGAAAAGCAGAAAGAGGGATTATAATTTTTTCAAAGGAGTAGTAAGATGAGTGGAAAAAGCAGTTTTCCATACCGCAAATTTGACAGGAAACCCCACCCCCATATCGTCAAACAGATCTTAGAGGACGAGGAACTGGTCGAGATGATGAAGGAGATGCTCGTTAAGGAAGGGAAACCCTGTCCTTTTTGCCATCGAAAATTAAAGGATGAGATTAAGGCCCGGGAGATCTGGTAAACCCCGTTAGAAATTCAGGCGGGGCATTGAACGGCGCTGGAATTATTCTGGCATGTAATCCCGCCACAGGCGGGACTGCAGAGTAGCGGGGCATTATTTCTAACGGGGTAAACGTTTAAACTCTACATATCTTCATCAGGGCATTTGCGAGTAAAAGAGAATTTAAACGGTTTTTTAATAAAGGTATCAGCCGCTTCCTCCACCCCTCCAGTGGGAATGGTATAGGGAAGCGAGAGAATAAATATCCCGGTTCCGAGAATACCTGCAACAATTCCCATTGGCCTTGCGATCAGAATATCGATCATCTTCCACTCATCTGTGACGGGGTCATTGGGGTTCCAATTTTCCCAGGCAAATGCATTCGGATAAATACTCCCGGTAATCATTAAGGAAACCAGAAATATCAAAAATGCTTTTTTATATCTCTTCATGGGGACCTCCTTTTGGATTCTTTTGAAAAATCATACCAGAAGTGAATATCTTTGTCAATCATTCCAAGATAATAGACAGCTATCGGAAAATAGGGGGGAGGTAAAGGTTAACGAAGGGTTTTCATCAACCAGACCGAAATGATTTTAGCGATGAACAACTTGTTCATCAGGAGGTGGATCTTTAGCAGACGGAGATTGGCCAGCGTTCCTTCCTTGATTATTCTAAGCATCTATCAAAACCCCTTAAACTCGAAGCTGTAAAATGGTCAAACGGATGATCATAAACCCTGGCCATGATAGGAACAGGGATTGATTTAAAAGGAGGGAGGAGGAAAAGTGAGATGATTTTTAGAATAATATCTTTTAAACTTATCATAGTTATACAACAGTGCAATATTTTTGCCAAATGGAAATTAATAATATAACCCCTTGAAATTATTCGATAATATTAATAGTTAAAGCCATCATGTTTTAAACTCTCATTAAAATAGTGACACAAATTGTGAATGGATTGAAATTTGTATTATTAATCCGGGTAATCGCTTTACATAATCGATGTAATCAGAGATTTCTGAGGTTCTTCAGAAATCTCTGAAAAAATGCTTGACAACCGATTAGAAAATCGTTATTTAACCTTAAAATTCAACAGGAATGATAGGTTTTCTCATAAGTGATGGAATGGACATTACTGCTTAACTCGACCTTTGAACCTTTGATAGTGGTGACCTGGAAAAAAGCAATCATCATGGTCATGCTCGGCAAAGTGGAGGTGATCGAAGAATATGAACGGGCCATCAGAGGAGTCAGTGTCTCCATCCACCTTCCGGCTGTCATCCGTTTAAACCGGTTTATCAGGAGAAAAACACCCATCGTCAAATTTTCCAGGCAAAATTTATATGTTCGGGATAGAGGGGTATGTCAATATTGCGGGACCCCTTTCGAACATCGAGAGTTAACCTATGATCATGTGGTCCCCCGCTCAAAAGGGGGACAGACAGAATGGACCAATGTAGTGACCTGTTGCACTGCGTGTAACCTCAGGAAGGGAGGGAGAACCCCTGAAGAGGCAGGTATGCCCCTGATCAAAAAGCCTAAGGCCCCTATCTGGATTCCCCTTTTGGCCAAGAGTCTTGGGATCGACGAAACCCCCTCTTCCTGGAAGGATTATCTCTACCTCAATCAGGAATTGTCATCATAAAATTTCATGGATACGATTCCTTGTGACCGACCCGTCTATCTCCACCTTCAGTTTTTCGGAAAAAAACGGGATAAAGGGATTTGACACCATCCAGGAGAGAGAGACCATGAGATATCTTTGGGCTCCTTGGAGAATGGATTACATTTTAAAGGGAAAAGGAAAGGGGTGTATATTCTGCCTCAAACCGAAGCAGGGAAAGGACAGGGAGAATCTCATCCTGTACCGAGGGAAATACGTCTTTATCATGATGAACAGATATCCTTACAACAATGGCCATCTGATGATTGTTCCCCATCAGCACTGCACCGACCTGGAGTCCTTAAATCATTTCGAATCGAAAGAGCTCTTTGAACTATTAAGGGTGTCCATCAAGGTATTAAAGACTTCTCTCTCTCCTCACGGGTTCAATATCGGCGTCAATATTGGAAAGGTCGGGGGGGCCGGTGAGGACCACATCCATTTTCATCTCGTTCCCCGCTGGGCAGGGGATACCAATTTTATGCCGATTTTGGGGGAGACAAAAATCGTTCCGGAGTATCTCGCCAACACTTACCAGAGACTTCAATCTGCCTTTATCGATCATCTGAAAAAAAGGACGAGGCGGAAAGGAGGGGGGAAAAAATGAAATGGGTAAAAACGCTTCTCATCATGATCATCTTCATCCTCGTCATCCTCTTCTCTCTTCAGAACAGAGAAGAAGTGGTCCTTCGATTTGGCCTTTATCCCATTCAAGACCGTTTTTGGGAGATCCCTAAACTACCCCTCTTTTTAATCATCCTCTGTTCCGTTTTCTTGGGGGTGCTGATCGGGGGAATCGGCGACCTTTACCAGCGTTTTCAACTTAAAAAAGCCCTTCGCCAGAATGAAAAGATGATTGAGAAATTGAGCAGGGAGGTGGAAACCCTTCGGAGCTCAGGCATGGAGCAACCTTCCTTTCTTAAAAAGGATGTTTGATCTTCCGGTAGGACCTCAGAAAAAGGGTCTGCCCCACCCGTAATGCCTCAGAAGGTGTGAAAAAATTGGTTTCTGTAGCCATAACATCTCACGC
>DYHU01000684.1 GCA_020724025.1 Syntrophorhabdus sp.
ATAAGGAATCCATTTCTCCTCAGGATGCCACCATCAGTTCCAATCTGGTGAAACAAATTCAAACCGTCTTTTCCACTCTTGACAAGAGGGAGGAAAAAATTCTGAGAATGCGGTTTGGGATCGGAGAGAAGCACGACCATACCCTCGAGGAGGTGGGGCAAGAGTTCAATGTGACACGGGAACGAATTCGACAGATTGAGGAAAAAGCCTTGAGGAAGTTAAGGCATCCCAGCCGGGCAGAGAAACTGAGGAGTTTTACCGAATATTAAAAGAGCTCTGGAATCCGTAACTGTGTGATCGGTTCCTAATCATTGTAATCGGAGATTCGAAGCTTTTTCAGAAACCTCATTTAAAAAGGAGAGAGACGATGAACATTTATGTGGGAAATTTGTCATTTGACGTTTCAGAGGAAAATCTTCAGACGGCCTTTTCAGCTTTCGGGCAGGTCAGTTCAGCCACCATTGTGAAAGATAAGTATAGTGGCCAGCCACGAGGTTTCGGCTTCGTCGAAATGCCTGATTCAAATGAGGCCCGGACGGCGATTGCAAATCTCAACGGAAAAGAACTCCTGGGTCGACAGATGAATGTGAATGAGGCGCGGCCTCGTGCAGACCGGGGAGGATCCGGAGGCCGTGGTGGGGGGCGAGGGGGAAGATCCAACTTCGGTGGGAGAGGCCGTTATTAAAATTGGCCCAACATTTCGGAATGGTTTACCCCGTTAGAAATTCCAGTCCCGCCATAGCGGGACTCGAAACCGAGCGGGGCATTATTTCTAACGGGGTGAAATGACTGTGTTCGATCAAGCTTGGAGAAAGAAGGGAACCGGATGCAAAGAAAAAGATACGGGAGGATGCGTCATTCAAGGTCCAGTCGTCCGAGCCGCCCAAAATTCTACAAAACTGTGTGTGCGGGTTGTGGAAAAGAAGTGGTTCTTCAAGTGCCCCCACCTGAAGGCAAAGCACTGATGTGTCTGGAATGTTTTAAAAAATAATCTTCTCTATTAAAAAGTGAAGAGTTCAATTCCACCTGAAACATTGAGTACAATGCCAGTAATGTATTTAGCTTTGTCCGAGGCTAAAAAGACAATGGCATAGGCTACATCTTCAGGCTCTCCGGGTCTTCTAAAGGCGG
>DYHU01000685.1:0-222 GCA_020724025.1 Syntrophorhabdus sp.
CTAAGATTGAGGGGACTAATGCTAATGACTCCTTAGTCGGGACAGCATCTTCGGAGGCAATTCGTGGGGGTGGTGGTAACGATACTATTTCCGGTGGAGATGGTAATGATCTTATACACGGTCAGTCAGGGGATGATGTACTGATCGGCGGATCCGGTACAGACACGTTGTTTGGTGGGGATGGAGATGACCTATTGGAAGGTGGCAATGGAGGGGACATAT
>DYHU01000685.1:322-1130 GCA_020724025.1 Syntrophorhabdus sp.
CTTTAGACATATCAATGGGGTGGATCAGGTGAAGGTGCCTAATTGGTATGAGTATGACAATTACAGGATTGAGCGGGTGGAGTTTGCGGATGGGACGGTATGGGATGCTGCGGCGATACATACGCCTGGGTTGACGGTCACTGGTACGGAAGGAGCGGATACGATCAATGGAGGCAATATCGGAGGGGAGAAGCTTTATGGATTAGGAGGAGATGATACGCTCAATGGTCGGGATGGGGATGATACGTTGGATGGGGGAGCAGGCAATGACAGGCTTTATGGAGGTGCTGGAGACGATATCTTGTTTGGTGGGGATGGAGATGACCTATTGGAAGGTGGCAATGGAGGGGACATATTAAGGGGTGGGGCTGGCAATGACACCTTGGGGACTGGGAATGATTGGAATGCTGGGCACACGTATGAGGGGGGTCCTGGGAACGATACGATGGGGTGTTCTTACTATGCGGACACCTATATCTTTAATCCTGGGGATGGTCAGGATGTGGTATGGGAGACAGGACCTTCATCGGGAGGTACGGATATCTTGCGGTTTAGTGCTGGGATTGCGCCTTCGGATATACAGTTAGTGAGGGTGGGGAATGATTTGGTCTTTAGACATATCAATGGGGTGGATCAGGTGAAGGTGCCTAATTGGTATGAGTATAGCAACTACAAATTGGAGCAAATGGATTTTAATGGGAGCGTTTTCAACCTCTCAGACCTGCAATTAGGAACAACTACAGCGGATACTCTAACCGGAACCTCCTCTGATTCTGTCATGATGGGGTATGAGGGAAACGATACCCTC
>DYHU01000179.1 GCA_020724025.1 Syntrophorhabdus sp.
CAACATCAGCTGTTTCCAGAGCGATATCGGTACCGGCAGCGCCCATGGCAATTCCTAAATCTGAAATGGCCATTGCCGGTGCATCATTGATGCCATCGCCTACCATGGCAATTCGACCGTCTTTGCCCCTCAACTCCTTAATCTTCTCCACCTTGTCATCCGGCAGAAGCCGGGCAAAATAGGTATCCACTCCTGACTCTCTGGCAATGGCTTTAGCGGTCCCCTCATTGTCTCCGGTGAGCATGACCACTTGTCTGATTCCAATCTCTTTCAATTTCTTTATCGCTTCCTTTGCTTCGAAGCGAATTTGATCTGCAATAGCGAGGATACCAACGACCTCTTCCTCATTTCCAAGGAGAATGGCCGTTTTGCCCTGTTCTTCGAGAAATGAGATCTGAGGTTGAATTGCCTCGAAAGGTATGTCTCGCTCAAGGAAGAGCCTCATCCCACCAATGAAGAATTCCTGGCCATTCACCTTTCCTTTTGCTCCGAGGCCTACCAGTGCCTCGAATGCCTCGGCAGGATTGAAAGGGATCTCTTCCTCACGCGCCTTCCTAACGATGGCTTCACCCAGGGGATGTTCGGAATGGGACTCAAGGGAAGCAGCCAATCCAAGAATCTTATTTCGGTCATGATTTCCGACAGGGACTACTTCCGTCACCTGGGGTCTGCCAATGGTGAGGGTCCCGGTCTTATCAAAGGCGACAGCCTCGATTGTTGCCGCTCCTTCCAGATGGACACCACCCTTGAAGAGGATACCGTTTCGGGCCGCATTTCCGATGGCAGCAACGACGGCAACTGGAATAGAAAGGGCGATCCCGCAGGAGCAGGAAACAACAAGAACAACCAACCCTCTGTAGAACCACTGGGACCAGGTCCCTCCGAAAAACAGGACGGGAATCGCCATCACTCCAAGGGCAAGGGCGAACATGGCAGGGGTGTAGATCTTTCCAAAGGCCTCTCCGAAGCGCTGAAAGCTCGACTTCCTGGCCTGGACCTCTTCAACGGAATGGATGATCCTGGCAAGGGTCGTGTCTTTGGAGATTTTGGCCACTTCCACCTCCAGAACCCCTCGCTGATTGACCGTTCCTGCAAAGACCTCTGCCCCTTTCTCTTTGACCACGGGGACCGGTTCTCCGGTAATAGGGGCTTCATCAACTGCCGAAGAACCTGAAAGAACTCGACCATCCAATGGGATCTTCTCTCCAGGTCTGATGATGATAGTTTCACCCAGTTGAACTTCTTCTACGGGAAGGGTCAATTCTTCCCCATTTCTCCTGACCGTAGCCTCTTTTGGCATCAGTTCCATGAGAGCCCTGAGTGCTCCTCTGGCGCGGTCCACAGCATAGGCTTCGAGAACGTCTCCAAGGGAGTAAATGAACACCAGCATGGCTGCTTCCTCCCATAGGCCCAGGGCAATGGCTCCAATGGCACCGGAGACCATGAGCGTCCGGATGTTCAACGTAAGGGTTCTAAGGGCTGCAAGGCCCATTCGTGCGGGGTAGTATCCGCCGACGGCCACGGCAATAGCATAGAGGATGGTGCTGGGTAGCTCGATCCCGATCTTTTCCAGGACGAAGGCTACGGCCGTGAAAATACCGCAGGTGAAGAGTGAAAGGATTCTCAGGTCTCTCCACCAGGCCTTTCCTTTTGCCTTCTCTCTCTCAAGTCTCGCCTTCATCCCGGTCTCGGCGACGGACTTGATGATCTCCTGGACCGAAAGCAATGCCGGGTCATACCGGACACGAAGGACCTGAGACATCAGATCCACCTGGAAAGATTCAAGCCCTTTTAGACTCTTCATCTTCTTCTCGATCAGGGATACCTCGTCATCGCAATCCATTCCTTCTATGTGGAGGACTGCTGGCTTGGTCTTATCTTCGGGCTCCACCTTATGGCCGAGTTTTTCAACGACCTGAACGATTGCTTGACGACTCATTTGTTTGTTTCCCACGATCTTCAGCTGGGAGTTCGCAAGATTAAACTCTGTGGACTCAACTCCCTTAATTTTCTTTACCTCATCCTGGAGGCTTGACGCACAATTCGGTCAGTCCACACCGGGGACCTTTATCTGCAATATTTCTTTTTCCATTTGAGCATCCGTCGGATCACGCCCTCCTCATTTTCATCTTTCGAGAAGAAGCGTTTGTATTGATAAATATCTTTGATGAATATCTGAACAATCATTCAAATATAATACAAAAATTTTTAAGGGTTCCTTACATGCTCAAGGCCCTCGGCAAAAAGGTTCCGGATGTGAATGTCATTGAGGGAATAGTAAGCGATCTTTCCGTCTTTGCGATACTTAACCAGGTCGAGATTACGAAGGACACGGAGTTGATGCGAAACCGCAGACTGGGTCTTCCCCAGCAGGCAGGCCAGATCGCAAACGCATAATTCATCCTGGGCAAGGGCATAAAGGATCTGAGTCCGGGTAGGGTCTCCGAGGACCTTAAAGGTCTCGGCCAATTTCTTGATGACCCCATCGGTTTGCATCACTTTGCGGACCGCATCAACCTTCTTCTGGTTGATGCAAAGAATTTCACATGTGTCTCTTCTGTTCCGGCTTCTTATCTTCATCTGTTTTGTATGAACATCCGTTCATATATTAATTCTAACAAAATTATATGTCAAGACTATTCCTCCACCTTCCAACTGCCCGCTGGACTGTCAAACTCCTCAACTACCACCGAATCCAACTTTGACATTTTCTCCATCGACCATTACTGGGACTAATCTCTTTCCTGAAATTCTGGCCATTTTTTCTAATCCTTCGGCATCTTTAGAAACGTCGATTTCTTTATACTTTAAACCTTTTCGATCCAAATCCTCTTTTGCCGCCTTACAAAAAGGGCATGTTGGTGTGATATAAATAATTATCTCTTTTCCCACCACGGACTCCTCCTTTGTCATTTGACATACTTCATTGGTCTATCACAGTGTTTTGGCATGTCTATATTTTCCGTGTGACCTTCCGGGAGGCATGGGCAATAAAGCTTATCTATCTCCGGACCGGAGATGCCTGGTCCTCAATGTACAACGGGAACCGGTTCTTCAGAGCCACATGCCTCGCAAATTAATTTTGCCATTTTGCTCACCTCCTTTTCAGGGTAAATAGTGGGTTCGGTAATCTGATTCATCAGCTCCAGAGCTCCCAACGGGAAACAACCTGGCCCAATCTTGCATTGACCCGCTGTCTTTTGACAGCTAACCTCTTCGGCCAATTTCAAACCTTCAGCCACACCTAAAAAGGATTCAATAGAATTGAGTATTTTCTTTATTTCAATTTCTGGGATCGAGGACTTCTCTAAGTCCATTCTTAGTTTCTTCAGTCCTTTGATGACTTTCGTCTGAGCCCCTGATAGGCCTATACAATTCCGGCAGATATCCTCGGAAAAGGCGGAAAGAGTGGCTAGGACCACATCATAGCCTCTTAGTTGATTTTTAAAATATGTGTCCATTTTTCACCTCCTCTCACACAATTGATGATAATGCTGGCTCAGTGACAAGTTTCAGTAGGTCCAGTGATGCATTGGCAAAACATCCAGAACCAATAGTGCAATTTCCCACGGTTTTCTGGCAGGGTTGACTCGTATCCTGGGGGAGGCATTGGAGGGCCCCTTCAAATTGGTCCAATTCCCTCCGGAGTTTCTCCTTCTTCTTCTCGGGGAGAGATGATTTATCAAGGGATACCTTTAGATTTTTCAGTCTTTTTCGGGCCGAGATCACAGCGGCCGGCAAGCTACATCCATCGTGACAGATATCTCGGTCGAGGGCCTTAAACGCCGCCAAAACTCCCCTATAACCCCTCAACTGGTTGGCAAAATATAACTCACCTTCTGTCACAGGCTCCTCCTTAGCGGGTATGGTTGGTTTTGGTTTTTCCTCTTCCAACCTTTTTTCTTTTAAGACTTCTTCAGGTCTCTCCAGTCCCTCGATGCAGAGCCTGGCAATCACTGCCAACTCTTCTGTAACCTTCAGGAGGCGCTTCGTCAAAGATAGAATTTGCTCATTTCCTTTCATCGTTTCACCACCTATCTTCTCTAAGGGTTCTTCAATTTTATTCATAAATTCTTTATCAATTTCCCAACTCTCAATTTCCTCCGGATGCTTGACCCACCAGCTGAGGCGGCAAGAAAGCCCGGTTTCTGCAAAAGCCCCTGGATCGCAGAGAGTGAAACCTTGAAAAGGAGTTGGGTTCTCCTGATAGCAGGACCAAACCGCCTTTAATATTATTTCTGGATTCATCTCCCCTGTCAGATCCACCAAGGTCGTCTGCACTCTAAATCTTTTAATGGCTTCCAGAGGGATATTGAAAAGGTAGGGTGTCTTCGCTTGGGATCCGACGATGGTCCTCTTGTCATTGATTCCTTCTTTTATCAGTGCCTTGAGCGCGGTACCCGTATTATGGCCGTTCACCTCCTCACCGCAAAGAACAAGATACCGGATGTTGGGATTGCCAACGACATTACAAACGATCTTCTCAATGCCGATGTTTTCGGTCTGCAAGGTCCCGGACAAAGCGGCTCCTGTCTCTATCGTCACTCTAACCAACTTTTCGATTTCCGGAGGAATACTCTGCACTTCAGGAGGGAGTGTACCGTAGGGAGCGTTTAGGAGAACCACTACCGCCACTGGAGAATAATCATTCCCCCGCAGAAAGCATCCCGCTTCTGTGGGGTAATTGGGACCAGGACTTACTTTTAGCATCTTGAAATTCCTATTTATAGGTTTTGAGGATAATATAATAGACTGCTTCTGCATTGTAAAGAATTTATTCGGGTTATTTGTCAGACCCCTGTCCACCTTATTCATCCTCTTCTCTTTTTCCTCGGGTGTAATCCATGAACATCTTCCGCGTGGCGTCCCTTCCTTTTACAACGATGAATACGATCAAAAGGAGGGCAATTTCACGAGCTAAACTCCGACCGAGACGATGTAGAGATAGAATCTCTATTTATCCATAACCTACCTGTTGACAACTTTGCCGTCCCTGATTTCAAAAATCGCCTCGGCCTTTTTTGCTATTTCACCGTTATGGGTAACAATAACGATCGTCTTTCCTTCCTTATGGAGTTTGAAGATATGGGCGAGGACTTCCGCCTCCGACTCTGAATCGAGATTTCCCGTTGGCTCATCCATTAATAGTATCTCAGGGTCGTTTGCCAGTGCACGGGCAATCGCGACCCTTTGCTGCTGGCCCCCTGAAAGCTCTGAAGGCTTTGCTTTAAGTTTTTCCGAAAGTCCCAGCAGCGATAGGAGTTCCTTCGCTTTTTCCCCGTGGGCCTTTGTATTATTTCTTGAAAACATCATAGCCGCTTCGATATTCTCTTGGGCTGTGAGGTTTCGAAGAAGGTTGAAGAATTGAAAGATAAAACCGATCTTCTTTGCCCTTAACTCAGCAAGATCGCTGTTACCCAATTCAGTAATATCTAACTCATCAATGAAGACCCGACCTTCCGTTGGCCTGTCAAGCCCACCCATCAAATGCATCAGGGTGCTCTTGCCATGGCCTGATGGACCGATGATGCACGAAAAGGACCCCTTCGGAATCTCAAGGCTCACGCCTCTGAGGGCATGCGTTTTCACTTTGCTTGTGTTGTATGTTTTTATTAGATTTTCAGTTCTTATCATTGTATCATTCATACCTTATAGCCTCCACTGGACTAAGTTTTGATGCCCTCCATGCAGGGTAAAACCCTGAAATGAGGGAGATAAAAAGCGAAAAAAGTAATGATCCGAAAATGAGCACTGGGTCAAAATTCACTGCGAGCGTCGAGCCCTTCATGAAGGCGGTAAATTCATTCTGGGAGATATAGGGAGCGGCTATCGAAGAAAACAGAAGACCTATGCCCAATCCGATAATGCCTCCAAGAAGGCCGTACAATCCTGACTCAAGAAGAAATATGTTGAAAATTGTGGTCTTCTTGGCACCAATGGCCTGCAGTATCCCTATTTCACGCTTTCTCTCGTGGATGGCTGTCATCATGGTGTTGATGATCCCGAAGGCCGCAGCGAGGATCGCAACGACGGCGATGAGCTGAAGCGTGAGGCTGACCGTTCCGACAATGGAAAGCACGGATTTAAGAAGCTGCTTATCGGATACTACCGCAACATTAGACGTATCCTGAATCTTCTGGATATACTCATCTGTTTTTGAAATGTCGTCCACCTTTATCGCTATAAATGAAACCTTGTCTCCTACTCCGTAAAGTTCTTGAGTAACGGACAGGGGCATGAATACAGCGATGTCATCCTTACTCCCTGTTTCCTTGAGAATCCCTTTCACAGGAAACCGCTTCCCCCTGATCGTCAATTCATCCGCCGGGCTCAGCTTGAACTGCTGGGCAATACCAGATCCTATAACGAGAGACCTTTCATCGGCTGATGCAAAATACTCCCCATTCCCCATATCCCATCCCTTGAAAGGCTTCATCTCTTCTGGCAGGATGCCGATAACGGGTACGGGACTGTTTTTATATGCGGTCTTTTCTGTGAGATACGGGACAGCTTTAAGGCCCTTTATGGAAGAAATCTTTTTCACCTCATCGAAAGGTATTGCCTCGGGGAGTTGTTCTCCTGTCAGGACTGAAATCTGTTCATAGGCACACCACCCTTTGGGCGTTACGACCAAATTTGCACCAAGTTCCCCTGCCTGTCTTTTCACCTCATCCTTCAGGCTGCCCCCCAGGGATAAGAGGGTTACGAAGGAGGCTATCCCAATCGTTATGCCGAGAAGCGTGAAGATAAACCTTCCCTTTCTGCCCGTAACGTTTCTTAAAATAAGTTTTGGTATGTTCATTCCTATTTACCTCCGAAGTAATTTCTCAAGACCTCCACTTTTGTGGCTGCAAATAATGGGACCCGCCCGCTTTGAGTAAAACTCCCTACAACATTTACCTCGTCCCATTGTTTTGGTATAGGACCCTCGTACCTGACAGGGAGATAGAACCTTGCGCAGCCGGTGCTCTTACAGGCTATGGCCTCTGCTGTATCTATTAGGAGAAAGACCTTTGGGTCTTGTCTTGTAACACCTGCCGAAACCCCGGTAATGTTAATCGTGCCTTTATAGGCTAAGGGGTCTGACTGGATATCGTTGACACTTAATATCCCGCCTCCCTTTATCGTTTTAGTCTTTTCGTTGCTTAAACTAATAATGGCAATGCCTGCTATAAAAACAATTACCCCAAAGATTAAGATATATTTTTTCATAATAGCCTCCTGGAATTTAGAGATATGCACTCAAAGATGCAGAAGCACATTTGGCCTTGCGTCAATTACAATTTTCGAAGTGATATTGAATTCTTAGTCTTAAAGGACTTTTGGGGGATGGAAAATGGCCCTAATAGGTGATTTAGGGTGTAGCTCTTTCACAAACTGAAGGAAGTAAACACTTTCCGATGAAACGGAAAGCATAAATGGCGAAACGATATTGGTAGAAAGGCACAAGAAAAGTGGGCAGTCTGAAGTGGAACAATGAGTGGGAATCTGGGTCTCGTCTTTATTGCATTCGTCACAGCAGGACTCTTCAGCCTTCCCATAGAGAACTGCGGAAACAGATTCTGGTAAGCCAGAAAAGATCGAGAACACTGTGATCAAAACGATTGCAGAAACAACCCTAAAAATCCTCATCTCCATATTTTTTTTATAATCCTTTACAAGGAGAAAGTCAATGTCATTCTAATGTCGCTTTATAACCATCTGGCTTAAAGTTCCTTAAAAGTGATTGTATACCTTAAATTAAATCCAAATAAATCATCGAGTGCTTTTCCATCTGCCTCTGCATAAGGATACATGAAGTAGTTCAGTTTCCCATCTTTCT
>DYHU01000180.1 GCA_020724025.1 Syntrophorhabdus sp.
GGGAGTTTTCCTTTCTCTGAAAACAACTATTTCATTACTGACTACCATTGCCCTGATTTCCATTATCGGAACCCTTATCCCCCAGCGTCGAGAAGTGGGGGAATATGTCAAACACTACGGGGAGACTCTTTATCGACTTTTTGATTTCTTTGGTTTCCTCAACCTCTTTGGTTCCTGGTGGTTCCAGCTTCTTTTGGTCCTCCTCATGGTCAACCTGGTGGCCTGTAGCCTTAACCGTCTTCCCAAAATATGGTCTGCAAGAGGGTTGACGAAGAAAGAATGGCTCGGTCGTCTTGGTCCCCATCTCACCCATTTCAGCCTGATCGTCATTTTAGCCGGATCTCTCATCGGTAATATCTGGGGCTTCAAGGCCTATATCAATATCCCAGAAGGAGAATCAATCAATGCCGTGGTCCTGAGAGAGTCCAATCAAATGCTTAATCTCGATTTCGACATCCGTTTGGACAAGTTCAGGGAGGTCAAGTATCCAGGGTCTCAGATCACAAAAGAAGATGCCAGTGAAGTGACCATCCTTGAAAAGGGCCGTGAAGTGCTCAAGAAGGCAATCCGGATAAATCATCCTCTTCAGTTCAAAGGGGTCTCTTTCTACCAGTCAGGACATGGGTTCATACCCCCACAGCCAGGGGAAGGAAAGGCCGAATTGGAGATCATCCCCAAAGGAAACGGGTCAAGAGGATATCGTCTTCAAATTGCAGAGGGCGAAACAAAGCAAATACCCGGGACAGAGCACAGGGTTCAATTTGCCACCTTCATCCCCGATTTTGGCGTAGGAGAGGGGAACCGTCCTATCTCCCGGTCAGACCAATTGAACAACCCCGCTGCCCAGGTGAATATCTACCAGAATGAGAAATTATCATATAAGGGGTGGTCCTTTCTGAGATATCCCGATTTCCATGGCTCCAAGGATGATACTTACAGGGTGAAATTTATTGACTATTTGGGAGGAAAACCCTACACCGGCCTCCAGGTAGTGAAGGACCCTGGGGTATGGGTCGTATGGACAGGATTTGGCCTCCTGGTCCTTGGACTTGTCCTCTCCTTCCACTTTCGCCGGAGACCCTCTCCTGATAAGAAACCAAAAGAAAAAGGAGGAAAAAATGATTAACCCCATCTTCTTTCAATTAACAATGTTCACGTATCTTCTTTCCTCGGTCTTCTACTTCCTTTACATCGGAATGAAAAAAGAAGGTCTCGGAAAGGTTGGCACCTGGATTGCATTTTCGGGCGTCTTGATGAATACGGCTGCCATGGTGATTCGCTACGTGGAATCCCATCGATTGGGAATCGGATATGTCCCTCTCTCCAATATGTACGAGTCCATGGTCTTCTTTGCCTGGGCTATCGTTGGTCTTTACCTCGTCTTTGAGCGGTTCTATCGTATCAGAGGCCTTGGGGCCTTCATTATGCCATTAGGTTTCTTCTGCATGGGTGTGGCTGTCCTCGCTCTCTCTCCGGAGATTCGACCGCTCATGCCGGCACTGCAGAGTGACTGGCTTTTCTACCATGTGGTGACCTCTTTTCTCGGATATGCAGCTTTTGCAATCTCATTTGGAGTATCCATTGTCTATCTTTACGTCATCAAAAAGAAAACCCAAACACAAAACAGTCTGTTACCAAATAACAAAACTCTTGAGGATATCAACTACAAGGCCATCGTTGTGGGTTTTCTGCTGTTCACTTTGGGGGTTCTTACCGGCGCGGTGTGGGCCAATTACGCATGGGGGACTTACTGGAGCTGGGATCCGAAAGAGACCTGGTCTCTGATTACCTGGATCGTTTATGCCATCCTCCTTCATGCGAGATATACAGGGAGGCTGGTGGGACGAAGGATGGCCTATATTTCTATTGGGGGATTTGTTGCCGTCGTCTTCACCTATTGGGGAGTCAATTATCTTCTCTCGGGACTCCACAGTTATGCATCGTGAAAGAGGAGGCCAATATGAAATGTCATGAATGCGGGTCAGAAAATCCGAACCAGGCCAAATTCTGCAGAAAATGTGGAACATCACTTGGGGTTCGTCTCCGGTGTCCTCAATGTGGCGCCGAGAATTTTGGTGATTCCGCATTTTGTACAGAATGCGGAGAAAGGCTATCGGAGGCTCCTAAATCGACGAAGGGAACCCAGCGGAAATGTAAAGGCTGTGGGCAGTTTAATGAATTGGACGCCCTCTTTTGTGTCGCCTGCGGCGAGGAGATGATCAGGGCACCGCGGGAAAATCAAAAAGGACAATCAACTGGTCCCTCTTACAAGACGATTGTGCTTGTCATCGGACTGATTTTTCTGTTCGGTCTCTTTGTGAAAGCCGGGGTATCTTTTTTCAAGGCCAGCAGGCCTTCCCAAATGACACCATCTGCGAGCACCTCAACATCCTCAATCAAGGTGGATGAGGCACAGGTGATCGCCGTGGCAAGGAATTTCAAATGCGCCTGTGGAGGGTGCGGAGAGCTTCCGTTGGAGACCTGCACCTGCGATATGCCTAAAGGGGCAGTGGAAGAGAAGAATTTCATCCGTGAGAAGTTGGCTCAAGGCTTGACGGTGGAACAGGTCGTTGAACTTTTAGACAAGAAGTATGGCCATCGAGTTAAAGGGTAAATCAGGTTGGAACAGAATTATAAAGAGGGTAGTCGTAACATCATTAGCAGTTTACGTCGCTACGCTTCTTCCGACCTTACCCTCTGCAGCCACGGAACGGTCTCGTAATGAGTTGGAGGTCATCAAGGAGATTAATAAATTCAGAAAAGAAAGGGACGACTTTTTTAAGAACCACCAGAGGTCTCCTTTGACTTGGTCGGATAAACTCAAGTTCGACCGCTTGAGCTACTATCCAATTAACCTCAATTACAGGTTTAAAGGAAAGATTGAGCGATACATCTTGGACATACGTAACCCCGAATATTACGCCACATTCCTAACCAACAAGGGTACAAAAAAGCGGTATGTCCGATATGGCATGTTCCGATTTACTTACAATGGTAAAGAGTATACCCTCCCACTTTACAAATCGATCCTGAGCGACGTACTTTTTATTCCATTCAGAGATAGAACGAATGGGAAAGAAACCTATTCAGGAGGAAGGTACTTGGATGCGGAGATCGTTCTCCCCGGGTATACGACGACGATTGACTTCAACATGGCCTACAATCCTTCCTGCGCCTATAATGAAAAATTTACCTGTATCATTCCTCCAGAAGAAAATACACTGGATGGTGAGATTCGTGCCGGTGAAAAGAAGTTCAAGTGAGCATTATCAAATAATGTATTACTCTACTGGAATTTAAAAGGCATGAAGATTTTTAGGTCCCAGAGTTGAGGATCGATGAGAGACCTAATTATCATATTTTTCTTCATTGTTTTTCTAACATTGCCTGACCATGGCAATACCCGGATCCACTCCCCCGTGGAGGTCTATTTATTCTACAGCAAAGACTGCTTGTCCTGTGAGGGTATTCTCCGGGGTTATCTCCCGTCACTCAAATCTCTCTATCCTTCGCTTGAGGTCAAAACCTTTGATATTGCAAACCCAACCCATTACGAGGCCCTTATCAAACTTGAGAAACAGTTTGGCAGAACAGGGGATGATTTCCCGGTGGCATTCATCGGCGACCAAATCCTTGCAGGAGAACAGGAGATCATGGAGAAACTTGATCCCCTCATCCTGGAATATCAACTGAAAGGCGGGGTCGGGGTCCGCCTCCCTTCCCTTGAAACGTCTCCTTCACCCAAACCCTCTGAGAAGACCTTTTCAGTCGATCTTGCTTACTTTTATCAGAAGGGATGCCCCAAATGTGACCGAGCAAATTACCTGCTTAAGTATTTTTCAAGAAAGTACCCAGGGTTGAATATGAAAGAGATCGACATTAACACTCCCGATGGGAAACGATTGAATGAAACGCTCTCAAACCGGCTCAATCTCCCGGCAGAAAAGCGCTTGACTGCACCGAGTATTTTTATCGGTGTAGATTCCCTTCTGCCAGGGGAGATCACGGAATCGCGGATCGAGGCCTTGATTCAGAAGTACGAGCAGGTGGAGGCGCCATCGCCCTTAAAGGTGGAAAGCAGGGAAATGGAGAAGGCGGAAGACTCCATGGTCAGCCGCTTCAAATCTCTGGGATTTCTCACCATCCTTTCAGCCGGTCTGATCGATGGATTGAATCCCTGCGCCTTCGCCACCCTAATCTTTTTCATCTCCTACCTAACCATGGTGGGTAGGAAACGAGAAGAGATTCTCTGGGTCGGAACTGGTTTTTCAGGAGCGGTCTTCCTTACCTATCTTCTCATCGGCTTTGGGATTCTCTCCTTTGTCCAGCATCTTTCATTTCTCCCCATGTTCTCCCGGATCGTTTTCCTTATCACCATTGCTATTGCCCTCATGCTGGGGATCTATAGCCTTTATGATTACGTTCAGCTGAAGAGGGGCCGGCCTTCCGACATGAAGCTCCAGCTCCCAGATTTTTTAAAGAAGCAGATTCATCGGACCATTCGGACACGAAGTGGCGATTTGATGACTAACAAGGAAAGAGGACTCACCCGTTATCTTCTTGTCGCTGCCGTATCGGGAGTTGTCATCTCCATATTGGAGTTCACCTGCACAGGTCAGGTCTATCTTCCGACCATCCTCTTCGTCACGAATATTCCTATGTTAAGAGCAAGTGCCATATTTTATCTTATTTTTTACAATGTGATGTTTATTATTCCACTACTGGCCATCTTTGGGGTGACCTACTGGGGAGTGACCTCAGAACAATTGGCCTTCTTCCTTCAGAGGAGGATGTCGATAATTAAGCTCTTGACGTCCCTGCTGTTCTTCGCGCTCGCAGGGATACTGATGATGAATTTTATTTAGGAGGGAAAGGGATGAACTCAAAGCGGTTGTTTGCACTTGCTATTGTTCTGGGGTGTCTGCTATTTTTCCTTAACTTTTCAACTCATGCTCAAAAGCCTCCCAAAACCCTCACTCTCCTCTATAGCAACAATATCAATGGAGAGATCGAGCCCTGTCCCACATGAGACCAGAAGAGTCGGCTTGGCGGTCTGGCCAGGCGAGGAACGTGGCTGAAAGAACTTCGTGAAACGGAGAAGAAAGATCTACTTGTTGTAGACTCGGGCGATCTTCTATTTAAGAAATTTTCAGTCCCCATTCCAGAAAATGAGTTGAAAACGGTGACTGAAAAGGCACGACTCATCATTGGGAGCCTTAATCTCATGGGTTATGATGTCTTGGGTGTTGGAGATGACGACTTGGCCCTCGGGAAGGACTTCTTATTAGAGGTCTCGAAAAAGGGCAATTTCCCCTTTCTCTCTTCGAATATCGTCGATGAAGAATCAGGTAGACTTCTCTTTCAATCCTATCTCGTAAAAAAAATCAATGGCTTGAAAATAGGGATCTTCAGTCTGCTGTCTTCGGATATTTTCTTGAGTCAATCCGATATCCGGAAAAAAGGATTGGCGGTTCGCCCTCCTATTGAGGTGGCACAGAATATGATCAAAGAAC
This sequence comes from Syntrophorhabdus sp., assembly GCA_020724025.1. Next base: position 5,514 of record DYHU01000180.1, read on the forward strand.
TTCAACCCAAAACCGACTTGATCGTGCTTCTCAGCCATCTGGGGTATGCCAAAGACTTAGAGTTAGCCCAGACCGTCCAAGGAATACATATTATCGTGGGCAGCCACACAGGAATGAACCTGTTCAATGCGCCTGTGGTCGGAGATAAGATTCTCCTTCAGACAGCTCCAAAAGGGATGTACGGAGGAAGACTCGATCTCATTCTCCATGACAATAAACCCTCTTTTTATAATATCGCGACTAAACGGTACTTAGAGAACAACCTCAATAGCATCAAAAGCCGGTTAGGCTCTCCGGGAATCCCGGATGCCGAAAGGGTTCAATTAGGAAGGGCCGAGGAGCAGATGCAGAAAGCCCTTAGACAGCTTCAGGGAAAGAACGAATTCACCAATACGATCTCTCCGTTACGTGAAGACATAAAAGAGGATCCTGATATTGGAAAGTTGATTGAGAGTTTTAAGTCTAAATTCCCGGAGACAGGGAAACCCTAACCTGTAAAATAATACTACGAGTGCTGACGAAAAAGGTTCAGGGGACAGAATTTTAGGCTATGGATTATAGGCTTAAGCTCGGAGTGATCTGAAAATGGCGCTTAAATCAAGACCCGACTGGGGGGTAAGAGACTCAATGAAACCTGAAGGTATAAGAGGCATTGCCCCCTTTCATGGCCTGACTCTCATTTTTCTTTTTGGCTTAATTCTCTTAACCCTCTTTTCCCGAGGGCAAATTCCGCTGTGGCATTCTTTGCTTCTTCGCTACGCCCTGTGGACAGGGCTCATCTTTGTTCTTAAATTGCTTTATGACCGAAAAGTAATGAGTAGAATCGGAACTTTCTTCCATGATTTTTCTCCCGTCCTCTTTGTCATCTTCATTTATGAATCGCTTGGGGATCTCATCCAATATCTCCGTCCTGATATCGACGCCTGGTTGATCAAGATCGATTTCTCCATATTTGGAACCCATCCTACAGTCTGGATGGAAAAATGGAACGTTCCCTGGCTCACAGATCTCATGTCGTTTGCTTACGGCAGTTATTACTTTCTTCCGGTGATTCTCATCGTAACTCTTTATCTGAAAAACCGGCGGGTGGAATTCAATGCATCAATGTTTGTGCTGATATTGGGTTATTACGTTTCGTTTATCGGCTACATTCTTCTCCCTGCCATCGGGCCTCGATATACGCTGGCCCACCTCTACTCCGTACCTTTGGAAGGAAGTTTTCTCACCGATCTGGTGAGAGATGGATTAAATGCGTTGGAGCAGAATAAAAGGGATGTCATGCCCAGCGGTCATACGCAGATCGCCCTCATCGTCTTATACCTGGCGTATCATTATGAAAGGTTTCTTTTTTATGCCTTTGTTCCCATCATCATTGGCCTTATCATCTCTACGGTCTATCTAAGATACCATTATGTCATTGATCTTTTTGTGGGTGTTCTCATGGCGGTGGGATGTATGGTCATTGGTCCTCGACTTTATGGATGGTGGAATGGGTTTTCGACCCGCATGAGAATGAACGCTTGACTTTTTATTCTGCTTGATGTTAGAGATTTTATTTAGAACATGGCCTTTATGAAAAGAAGAAGTATTCTACTATTTTTGCTGCTGCCGGTGTTAGGCCTGAACCTTCTGCATGTAGCTTCATCGTTAGAGGAACACCAGCACGCGGGTGTTTTAGCGCACGCCCACTGCTGCATCTCCGACCACACATTTATCCTAACCAGCATTAGGTTATCAACCCGCTCTCTCTTACCCCAGACAGGATTTGCTTACCCAGAACCGATCATTTTACGTGAACAGGAAGTTGTCCTATCCCTCTTCATGCCTCCTTAATTGGCTTACCCGAATTTTCCAAAACACCTAAGAGAACCCTAAAGATCAACAAAATCATTAAACTATCAGACTCTCAGTTCGCACTGAGAGAGTTTCTCGATTAACCAGAGGGGTCAGGGATGATGAGGCTTCGTCCATATTGCCTTTGCTTATTACCAGTAATCGTCACTCTTTTTCTCATAGGGTGCGGAGGGGAAGGGAAGAAACCCTCCAGTCCTAATGTCGTTGCCACTTATGCCCACGGGGAGATTACAGCAGAAAGTTTAGAAAATTACCTCAAGCAGCGGACTGAAGGGCTCAAAGTGATTGTGGGGGACTCCCTTGTACCGGTCATAGACACAATCCCTAAGACCGTGGAAGTCTATAGTGGCATTATTAAGGGAATAGTTCTTGACGATATGGTAAAACGTAAAATCAAAGAGAAACAGTTGGACAATCGCAATAACATCCGGCACGCCTTGAAACACAC
>DYHU01000686.1 GCA_020724025.1 Syntrophorhabdus sp.
CTACATTCCTTGGATTCAGAAAGTGATCTTTTACCTTCTCCGTGTAATCCCACATGGAAATCCCCCGATATTTTTTCTAATTATAAATTCAATCCTTTCATACCGTCAACTCTTTTCAGAAATAAAAATCTAATGTCCAACGGTAAGGGTAACGAAGCCAGTTTCGTTAAAAGGTTATGTCAATCGTCTTAAAATTCTTACTCTCGCCCTTTAACGCTAAACGATACCGGCTTCCTAACATTTCCTCTATTGTAGTGAATCTAACACTTCTTTACATACCCCGTTCACCCTGAGCCTGTCGAAGAGGATACGATGAATTGCGACACAGTCTCTCAGGGGGGAGGATAATACCCTATGATTTTCATGCTTCGTGGATGATGTGCTCGTCATAGGGAATTTCTTTTTAATGGAGGTCTTGGTAGTAAAAAACCAGAGAAGGGAGGAATGAGTCGTGAGAAAAAGAGAGATACGAAAGGCAGGGATAATGGGAGCAGTGATGACACTTCGGCAACTCCAGCGTTCGCTCGATTGAAAATTGACAATTCATCTTTCCTCCCTTTAATATGAAAAGAGTAGGGAGAAGATTCCCCTGCTCTTTTTGTCTTATGAAAGAAGAACATTTCATAGAACTTATCGAGGTCACAAAAACCTACCATCAGGGATCTAATCCGGTGGTTGCTCTCGACCGTGTCAACTTAAAAATCTCGAGGAATGAGTTTTTAGCCATCACAGGGAAAAGCGGCTGTGGAAAGTCGACTCTGATCAATATGATCGGAGGATTGGATTCTCCTGACCAGGGACAGGTCATGATCGATGGCGAGGACATCTCCCGCATGGACGACCGCCGGTTAACCCTTTTCCGCCGAGACCGTATCGGGATCATCTTTCAATTCTTCAACCTTCTCCCCATCCTGACCCTTGAAGAGAATATTACCCTTCCCCATCTCTTAAAGGAAGGGACTAATTCATTGCGTGAAAAAATCGATCACCTTCTTATTGAAATGGACCTCTATCAGAGAAGGCATCATAAGCCCCATGAGCTTTCGGGCGGAGAGATGCAGCGGGTGGCCATCTGCCGCGCCCTGATCAACGATCCGGACCTTATCCTGGCTGACGAACCAACCG
>DYHU01000181.1:0-5401 GCA_020724025.1 Syntrophorhabdus sp.
TAGAATTTATTAAGGAGATTTAGATGATTGAAATTCGTTTTCATGGAAGAGGGGGGCAGGGAGCAGTTACTTCTGCGGAACTGTTAGCCCTGGCAGCAATCTGGGAAGGGAAGTATGCGCAGGCCTTTCCGAGTTTCGGACCAGAGAGAAGGGGAGCGCCTGTCGTGGCCTTCTGCCGGATCAGTGATGAGCCCATTAAGATCAGGGCAAACATCTATGAGCCTGATATCGTCGTCGTTCTTGACGCCTCGCTCTTAAAGATTGTCAATGTGGCGGCCGGACTGAAATCAGACGGTATTATTGTCACGACGAGCAAGGATTCTCCCGAAAAAGTGAAAGAAGGTTTGAAGGTTAAAAACCGGGTCGGCGTGGTGGACGCCGATAAGATTGCCTTAGAGATTCTCGGCCTCCCCATTACCAACACAACGATGCTCGGGTCGGTCGTCAAAGCCTCCGCATTGGTGAAGAAAGAGTCCTTTATTCCTCCCTTTAAAGAACGTTTCGGCCGAATTGCCGAAAAGAACATCTCTGCTTTTGAGCGGGCCTACCAGGAAACGGTGATCATTCAATAAATATTTCATCATCTCCTCTTTCCTCCTTTCATCAAGGGGGCTGGAGATTGAATTGATTCGATTGGAAGAGGTGGAACGAAGATGACAAAACCAGAATCAGAATGGACATGGAAGGAGTTACCCGTAGGGAATGTGATCCTGGAACCCGGGAATGCAAGCGCTTATCGGACAGGGGACTGGAAGAGTTTTAAACCGATTTTGAATAAGGAGCTCTGTGTCCATTGCGGACTGTGTTATATTTTCTGTCCGGATATGACCTATCATCTGGACGCAGAAGGCTATTTCATCGCAGACCTCTACTACTGTAAAGGTTGCGGCATCTGTTCGAAAGAGTGTCCCACCAGAGCAATCACCATGGTGGTGGAGGAGGAGAAATAATCATGGCAAAAAGGGTTGGAATGGAGGTTTCGATTGCAGCAGCGGAGGCAGTCAAACAGGCCAATGTGGATGTCATTTCCGCCTATCCCATCACTCCGCAGACCCACATCGTTGAACACCTCTCCGAAATTGTGGCCAACGGAGAGATGGATGCGGAGTTCTTCTGTGTGGAATCGGAACACTCCGCAATGAGCATCTGTATAGGAAGTGAGGCGGCAGGCGCAAGATCCTTTACCTGCACCAGCGCCCAGGGACTGGCTTTGATGGCCGAGATGACCTATATTGCTTCCGGTCTCAGGCTTCCCATCCTCATGATCATTTCGAACCGAACCCTCTCCTCTCCCCTCAGCATCTGGAATGACCACAGCGATGTCATGATGATCCGGGACTGCGGATGGATTCAATATTTTGTGGAAAACGGCCAGGAGGTTTATGATCATGTCTTCATCTCATACCGGGTAGGGGAAGACAGAGATGTTCTGTTCCCTGTGATCATCAATATGGATGGTTTCGTCTTAAGCCATGTCATTGAGCCGATCGAGTTGATCGAGCAGGAGAAGATCGATCAATTCCTTCCTCTTTATCAACCCCTTTACCGTCTCCATCCTGATCAGCCCGTGACCATGGGCGCTTTTGCCCTTCCCAGTATCTTTGCTGAAACGAAGAAGGCTCAGGAAGTGGCTCTCCGGAGATCCATGTCCAAAATCCTTGAAGTCTGGAAGGCATTTGGTGACATGACAGGCAGATACTATCAGCCTGTTGAGACTTACAGAGCAGAGGACGCTGAGACCCTACTGGTTACCATGGGAAGTATCAGTGAGACAGCCTCTGTGGCCGTCGATCAGATGAGAGAGGAAGGAAGATCCGTGGGATTGGTAAAGATTCGTCTCTGGCGACCCTTTCCCTTTGAGGCATTGAAGAAGGCCACCCTCCATGCGAAGCAACTGGTTGTGATTGACCGAGCGGTCTCTGTGGGAGGGCCGGGCGGCCCGGTTGCCTCCGAAGTGAAGGCGGCAATCTATGGAGAGCCTTTGAGGCCATCGGTTTATAATTTCGCCGCAGGAATTTCCGGAAGAGATGTGGCCCCTTTCGATTTCATCAAGATGGTCGATAAAGCAGAAATCGAAATTGAAGAGGGAAATAAGGAAGGTTTTGAAATTTACGGGGTGAGAGAATGATAGAAAACCTGAATGTCTTTGCCGTAAGAACATTGACCCAGAAGGAATATTTTGCACCCGGCCACCGATCCTGCCAGGGCTGCGCCGAGGCGCTGGCCGTCAGGCTGGTCTGCAAAGCCCTGGGAAGAAATATCATCATTGCGGCTGCCACGGGATGTATGGAAATTGTTTCATCTCCCTTTCCGTTCACCTCCTGGAGGGTTCCCTGGTTTCATTGCGCTTTTGAAAATACGGCGGCCGTGGCATCCGGGATTGAGGTGGGATTAAAGGTATTGATGCGAAAGGGGAGGATTCCTCAGAAGAAGATCGTCACCGTTGCGATGGCTGGGGATGGAGGGACAGCCGATATCGGACTCCAGGCGCTCTCCGGAGCTCTTGAGAGAGGGCATGACTTCATCTATGTCTGTACGGATAATGAAGCCTATATGAATACAGGCATCCAGCGATCGTCCTCTACACCTTTTGGGGCCTCGACCACCACCTCTCCGGCTGGGAAGATGAAACAGGGCCAGATCACCTGGAAGAAGAACATGGCGGCCATTGCAGCCGCTCACAATATTCCCTATGTGGCAACCGCCTGTCCGAGTTATCCGCTTGATTTGATCCAGAAGGTGAAGAAGGCGGCGGATATTGAAGGGGCCGCCTATGTTCACATCCTCTCCGTCTGTCCAACCGGATGGAGGTCAGCGCCCGACCTATCGATTAAATTGGGTCGCCTCGCCGTGGAAACAGGTGTGTTTCCTCTTTATGAAGTGGAGCATGGCAGATATCGTTTAAGTATCGATTTCCCGAAGTTGAAGCCGATTAAGGAATACATCAAACTTCAGGGAAGATTCCGGCACCTGACCGAAGAGATGATCGGGGAAATCCAAAATCGCATCCTCCGGGAGTACGAACAGTTAAGAGAGAAAGCCAAAAGGGGATTTTGAAATGACTCATTCAGAGATCGAAGCCATCATCGAACGATACGAAAACAGGCAGTCCGCTCTCCTTTCGATCCTTCAGGACATCCAGGCGAAGGAGAAATATCTTCCCAAAGAGGCCCTGGAGCACCTCGGGGGGAAACTCGGCATTCCCATCAACAAGATCTACAGGATTGCCACTTTTTACCGGGCATTTAGCCTGACGCCCAGGGGACGGCATGAGGTCTGCGTCTGCATGGGGACCGCCTGCCATGTCCGCGGGGCACAGCGAGTTATCGATCAGATCAAACTGGAATTGGGAATCCGGCCGGGTGAGACGACAAAGGATCGGAATTTCACTCTGGATACGGTCAACTGCCTGGGCGTCTGCGCCGCCGGACCGGTGGTTGCAATCGACGGTCAGTACTTCGGGAAGATGAGTTCTGCAAAGGTCGATGGAACCTTGAAGAAATTTCGTTCTGATAAGAAGAAGAAGGAGGGGGCGAATGGTAAGGCTTAGTTCTCCTCAGGAGCTGGGAAAATACAGGGATGAGATCCTCAGCAAGAGAAATCCTGACCAGTCCTTGATCACGGTCTGTGGCGGAACAGGATGTCATGCCTCGGGATGCCATTCAGTGGTGGATGCCTTCAAAAAGGTCCTTCAGGAGAAGGCCAAAGGCAATGGAATCGGCCTTCGGGTGACGGGCTGTCATGGTTTCTGTGAAAGGGGGCCATTGGTCGTCATTCATCCGAAGAAGGTCCTGTATCAAAAGGTCAAACCCGAGGATGTTCCAGCGATCTTTCAGGAGACGGTCCTTAACGGTAAAATCCTTGAGGACCTTCTTTATGCGCATCCGGTTACAGGAGAAAAGATTGTCTCCGAAGAAGAGGTGCCATTCTATCAGAAACAGAAGCGGATCATCTTCGGAAATAACGGAAGCATCGATCCAACCAATATTGAAGACTACCTTGCTGTCGGGGGATACCGGGCGCTGGTCAAAGCTCTTTTCTCGATGAAACCTGAGGAGATCATCCAGGAGGTGAAGAAGGCCAATCTGAGGGGACGGGGAGGCGGCGGATTCCCTGCCGGTTTAAAATGGGAGCAGTGCCGCAATGCACCTGGCGAGATCAAGTATTTAATTTGTAATGCAGACGAGGGGGACCCGGGCGCCTATATGGACCGAAGCCTACTGGAGGGGAATCCGCATAGCGTTCTCGAAGGAATGGTCATTGGCGCTTTTGCCATCGGGTCTCATGAAGGCTATATATTCGTCCGGCATGAATACCCCCTGGCGCTTGAAAATATCGGGATTGCTATCCAGCAGGCGCGGGAATTGGGGCTTTTGGGAAAAGACATCCTCGGATCGGGGTTCAATTTTGATATCAAGATCAGTCGAGGAGGGGGGGCTTTTGTGGCTGGAGAATCAACGGCTCTCATGGCCACCATCGAAGGAAATGTGGGAGAACCCCGGGCAAAACATATTCACACAGTCGTCAGCGGCCTCTATGACCGGCCGACCAACCTGAACAATGTGGAAACCTGGGCCAATGTGCCGGTCATCATCAACGAAGGGGCGGACTGGTATGGCCGGATCGGCACCGAAGGGAGCAAGGGAACGAAGATCTTCTCCCTTGTGGGCAAGGTGAATAATACAGGGCTCGTGGAGGTCCCCATGGGGATCACCCTGCGGGAAATCGTCTATGACATCGGAGGAGGAATTCCTGACGGAAAGAGATTCAAGGCGGTCCAGACCGGAGGTCCCTCAGGCGGATGTATTCCTGAATCCATGATCGATCTGCCTGTCGATTTCGACCGGTTGACCGAAGTTGGTTCCATGATGGGGTCCGGAGGAATGATCGTCATGGACGAGGCAACCTGTATGGTGGATGTGGCCAAATATTTTATGAACTTTCTCAAGGATGAGTCGTGCGGAAAATGCACCTCCTGCCGGGAAGGGACAAAACGGATGCACGAGATTCTGACAGAGATCAGCGAGGGCCGGGGAAAACCGGAGCATATCGATCTGCTTGAGGAATTGGGCTGGGTGACCATGGAAGCCTCGCTCTGCGCCCTGGGAGGGACAGCTCCCAATCCTGCTCTCTCCACCATCAAGTATTTCCGCCAGGAGTATGAGGAGCACATTCTGAACAAGCGATGCCCGGCAAAGGTCTGCCGCGCCCTCCTGCATTATCGGATACTGCCCGATTTGTGCACGGCTTGCGGACGATGCGCCAAGGTCTGTCCGGAGAAGGTGATCACCGGCGTTCAGAAGACGAAAAAAGAGAAGGGAAAACCTTTCGAGATCGACCCGGAGAAGTGCATCCAATGCGGGATGTGTCTGGAGACCTGTAAATTCGATGCGGTCGAGGT
>DYHU01000181.1:5501-7805 GCA_020724025.1 Syntrophorhabdus sp.
ATTGATGGTCAGCCCGTTGAGGGAAAAGAGGGCGCCAATATTTTAGAGGTGGCTCTGGATGCAGGGATCGATATTCCCCATCTCTGCTTTAATGAGTCGGTGAGGCCCTATGGCGCCTGCCGCCTCTGTCTGGTGGAGGTGACGAGAAAAGGACGATCCAGGATGACCACCTCCTGCAACCATCCGGTCATGGAAGAGATAGAGGTCTTCACTCAGTCGGAGAAGGTGCTTCGGGCCCGGCGCATGATCATCGAGCTCCTCCTGTCGATGTGCCCCGGAGATAAGCTTCTTCAGGAGATGGCGGTAAGGATGGGAGTTCAGGAGGTCCGGTTCAAGAAGGAGGAGAAAGACTGCATCCTTTGCGGACTCTGTGCAAGGGTCTGCGATGAGGTGGTAGGAGCCCATGCCATCCACTTTGCGTTTCGGGGAGACCGGCGTGAGATGATCCCTCCCTTTCAGGAGGAGGCGACTAACTGCATTGCCTGCGGGGCGTGCGTGGTTGTCTGCCCGGTTGATGTGGTCAGGATGAAAGAGGAGGGCGATGAGCGGACGATCATCCGGTGGAAACGAACACTGAAGATGAAACAATGTAAGATCTGCGGAAACCACTTTGCTCCGTGGTTCCAGCTGGAGAAGTTCAGAGAAAAGGCGAAGCTTCCGAAGGATTTCTACGACACCTGTTACACCTGTAGAAGTTGACCCATTCGACGGTACTCCATCCCACATTTTGAAGGTTAGGTCGATAAACGCTGCTCAGGGTCAACCTTGAGCAAGCCTTGGCTTGACAGCCGAAAGTCGAAAGGTTGAAATTTCCCTTCAAAAGGAGTATATTTAAATCAACGGTTTTTTGGAGGGAGGAGATATGGTCTATCATGTGAAGTGGGAACCTTTCCGGGACCTCATGGCGATGCAAGATCGGATGACCCGGCTCTTCGATGAGACCCTTTCCCGGATCTTCAAAGAGGAAGCGCCCCGGGGCGTCTGGTCTCCCCCGGTCGATATTGTGGAGCGGGAGAAGGAAGTGATCCTGAAGGTTGACCTGCCGGAGATGAATCAGAGCGAGATCGAGATTAAGGTGGAGGAGAATACGCTGATCATCCAGGGAGAGAGAAGGTTTATCAAGGAGGTTCCCGAAGAGAATTATATCCAGATCGAAAGGCCGTATGGAAACTTCCACCGGACTTTTGCCCTACCGAAGGCCATAGATCAAGAGGAAATCAAAGCCTCCTATAAAGATGGGGTTCTCCGGATTGTCCTTCCCAGAAAGAAGGAAGTCCATCCCAAACAGATTTCAGTGGAAACGAACTAAACCCGAGATTAAATCCAGACCAAGAGAGGCCCTCTTTCAGAGGGCCTTTTTATTTCTTGGGGACCTTCTCCCAGTCCGCCAGAAAACGTTCGATACCGATATCGGTCAGAGGATGCTTGATTAGCTGTTCAATGACCTTAAAGGGGATAGTTGCCACATCCGCGCCTATGAGAGCGGCTTCCAGCACGTGAATGGGATGCCGGATGCTCGCAACAATCACCTCTGACTCAAAGCCATAATTGTTAAAGATCGTTACAATCTGTTCCACCAGTTCCATTCCCGTCTGGGAGATATCGTCCAGTCTTCCGATGAAAGGGCTGATATAGGTTGAGCCTGCCTTGGCCGCCAGAAGTGCCTGAGTAGGCGAAAAAACAAGGGTCGTGTTCGTCTTTATCCCTTCTTTAACCAGAACCTTGATCGCCTTGAGACCCTCCGAGGTCATCGGAATCTTGACCACGATATTGTCTCCTATCCTGGAAAGGTTTCGAGCCTCCCGGATCATTTCTTCGGATTTCAAGCCCAGGACTTCAAGACTGATGGGAAGCCCCTGGATGATCTCACAGATCTCCTTAATTAGGGAATTAAAATCCCTGTTCTCTTTGGAGATCAAGGTGGGGTTGGTGGTGACCCCGTCGATCACTCCCATCTCATAAGCCTTCCGGATCTCACCGGGGTTGGCCGTATCGATAAAGAATTTCATCGTTCACCTCCTTGAAAGATAAAAAAGAAGTGGTGGGAATTTCTTCCCACCACCTTTAAAACAGATTGATCACCCCTTCACAAAAAGTTTATGGAAGGACCCTGAACTCAACCCTTCTGTTTTTGGCACGACCCTCTTGAGTTCTGTTGTCGGCAACAGGTTTGGTTGACCCGTAACCCTTCACGGCCAATCGATTATCCGCAATGCCAAATTTATCCATGAGATACTTCTTTGCGCTCTGGGCCCTTTTCTCTGAAACCTTTTGATTTACTTTTTCAGGACCGGCCGGATCTGT
>DYHU01000182.1:0-4112 GCA_020724025.1 Syntrophorhabdus sp.
TTGACTTCAATTTTTTGTTATGTTAAAAAAATCACATTTTACCCTCTCGAAAATTCACAAAAATAAAAAAACCACTTAAAATTTAAGGGAGTATCCATATCATTTTTGGATGGGGGGAGTATGAAAACGAAATTTAAGAGACCAATCATTATTCTTCTTCTCGCCTTTTCTGTTGCACTCTTTTTGAGCTTTAGTTTTATGTGGGCAGCCACACCCACCCCCGAGAAAAAAGAGACATCCAAACCAGCGGCAGTGGCCAAACCTCCCGAATCTGCAAAAAAGGGGGAAAAGTTCATCGTCAGAGGCAGGGAATACTGTTATGAATGCATCGATAACTCGGAATGTCTCGGTTGCCACAGCAATAAGGTCAATGAAAGAAAATTTGCCCAGTCGGTTCATGGAGCCAACTCCTGCAATAGCTGCCACTGGGACATTACGGATGTGAAAACCCATACGAAGGCAAAGGGCGCGAGGATTCATGTGGAGCCAGTGACCTGCCATCGCTGCCATAAGAGGGAGGGGGCAGAACATTACGGAAGCGCTCACTTCATCAATGATGTTCAATGCAAAGACTGCCACAAAGAGATCCATGAGATGACCCCGTGGAAAGGGGAGAAGACCAGGGTCATCCAGAAATGCACCACCTGCCATTCCGATGACGGCTATTCGGAGAGCGTCCACGGTAAATCTGTCATCGCTGGGAATCCGGACTCCGCGACCTGCACCGACTGTCATGGAATGCACAAAATCCCGTTATTGAAGGGCGATGAGCCCAAGGTGGCCCAATCTCGGAAGGAGTTCCATACCGATGCCTGTCAGAAGTGTCATGCCGATAAGGAGATGATGGAACGGAACAAAGCCCTTGTGATTGCCACCCAGACTTATTTCGAGAGTTACCATGGAAAGGTTGAAAAGTTAGGCTATCCTTCACTGGTTGCAGGTTGTGCCGACTGCCATGGTTTTCACAGCATCCTTCCTCCCAGTGACCCCAAATCGCTCATCTCAGACGCGCGTCTGGTAGAGACTTGTGGAAAGTGCCATCCCGGGGCGAATACTAACTTCGTCATGTGGGTAGCCCACGCTACGCATACAGACCCGAAGAGGGACCCCATTTTTTACTGGACGTTTGTCATTATGACCGCACTGCTTGTTTCGGTGTTCAGCATGTTCTGGCTCCATACCGTCCTCTGGTGGCGAAGGGACTTCTGGGAGAAGCGGGAATTGAGAGCCCAAGGGATTTTCTTCCCGCAGCATGTCAAACCGGAAGAAGCAGGTTTCATGTATCGCCGCTTCAAAAAATTAGATATCATCCTTCACTTTACGATGATGGTCACCTTCATTGCCCTTGTCCTGACCGGACTGCCGCTGAAATTCTCTCATGCTCCCTGGGCTAGAGGTTTGATGGCCTTATTAGGGGGAGCGGAAATGGCGGGATTGGTCCACCGAATCGCTGCGGCTATTACCTTTCTCTATTTCGTAGTGGCCAACGGTTATTTCTTCTACTTCCTATTCTATAAAAAACTACCCGGGGATCCAAATCCACTCCAGAAACTTTTCGGTCCGGATTCCCTCTGCCCGCGCTGGAAGGATGTTAAGGATATCGTGGGAATGATCCGCTGGTTCTTTAACAAAGGGCCAAAACCCCAGTTTGACCGGTGGACCTACTGGGAAAAATTCGACTTCCTGGCTGTCTTCTGGGGAATGTTTGCCATTGGTCTTTCCGGTCTGATGCTATGGTTCCCTGAGGCATTCTGCATCTTCCTGCCGGGTTGGGTGCTCAATATCGCAACGATCGTCCATTCGGATGAAGCCCTGCTGGCTTCCGGCTTTATCTTTACGGTCCATTTCTTCAACACCCATTTCCGACCGTCGAAGTTCCCCTTTGATCCGGTGATCTTTACAGGAAGGCTGCCCAAATTTGAACTGGTTGAAGAGCGGCAGGAACAGTATAAGAGGCTGGTGGCGCAGAAAAGACTGGAGACGTACCGAGAACAATATCCGAGCGCTTGGGTAGATCTTTTCTCCAATGTAGTGGGATTCGCCATGCTGGCCATCGGGCTGTTCTGCGTCTTCCTGATCGCCTGGGAGTTCCTCGGGTAATGCGGAATTCGGATTGCGGATTTCGGAGCTTAGAAAGTGCCTAATAATAGAAGTGCCTGAAGTGCCTAAAATAAACTTTAGTTCACTTTAGACACTTTAGATCACTTTAGTCACTTCATTTGGAGACCTTGCAACCGATCTTTTCGAGGTAGGCCATATAATTAAAGGTGGGGCTCTGGTCTTTGGTGTGGCAATTTCTGCAAACACCCAGAGTCACTTTTCTTTCCATCCTTCCTTTTCCCGGATGGTCCCTCCCTGGCCCATGGCAAGTTTCGCACTGGACCCCTTTGAGGAAGAAAGGGACCTCATCGACCGTGGCATATTCTCCCATCTTTCCGTAACCCGTGGAGTGGCACATCAGGCATTCCTCCTGGGAATATTTGGGCGAAGCCACAATGGTCTGGGAGGCCTTTGCGTGTTTGGTCTTGAGCCAGTTGCGGTAGTTCGCCTCATGGCATTTTTTGCAGGTGATCGCTCCGACAAAGAGGCTGTCTTTGGGAATCCGGGCGATCATCTCTTTTTCGGATAGTCCTTTTTCAGGAAGGCCGGCCACTTTCGGTTTGTAGAGTTTCGCTGATTCCGAACGATAATGCTCCACCCCTCTCATGATCTTCGGATCATCCTCCACAGAGAGCTGGACGGGGATGGCCGTATGTCTATAAAAGTTCTTATTCTCGAGGGCGAGGAGGGTCTTCTCCAGTTCCTTCTGTTTCGATTCCAAAAACTTCAGTTCCTTGACCCTCATCTCTTCCTGTTTCCCGGATCTTGCCATCTCCGACTTAATCTGCATTGATCGTGTGATCAGCCTTTCCATCCTCTTCTCTAATTCATCCCGCTCACTGGAGACAAAGAACTTAATGGGTTTTTGGGTATTGATGAGAGAGTAGTCGATTCGGCCCAGGTATCCCCCCCTTGGTTCCAGTCGATAAAGAGGGACTTCATTCACCCTCTCTATCACAGCCCTTTGGGCCTCGCCCCCTCCCCCGAGGATTAAGTCGATCTGAGGGTTTTCCCGGGCCAGTTTTTTGTCCTTTGACTCGCCCAGTTGTGATAGGGCAACAATCAAATCAGAGTATTCTCTCAGACTTTTCGTCAGACCCTTCGATGTTGTGATGGGGTCGAGAATGGTCAGGCCTGGGTCTATCTCCTGAAGGGTCGGGTTGAACTGATCATCCAAGAGGCCAAGTATTGCAATCTTTAACCCGGCGATCTCCTTGATCACATAAGGGTTGAAAATCCCTTTTTGAGTTTTTTTGTCAATGAGGTTAGCTGAAATGAAAGGGAATTTGGCTTTTTGTGTCACCTCGGAGAGAAACCTCAGGCCCATCATCAAATCCTTTTCCCCCACATTGACGGCATCATATCCCATCTCGTTATAGGATTGGATGAGAAGATCCACTCGGAGGAGGGCGTCCTTGCGTTTGGTTTCCGTCTGGAGAGGCTTTCGAAAAAGGAGGTTTCCGGTATCGAGAAGGAGTATTTTTTTACCCTCCTTTTTCATTTGAGAGATCAGGGTCGATTTCTTGGCGACACCGCCAAGGGGACTTCGAAATCACCCGCAGGGTTCTACCTCGCCCATCACGTCATTGGTATAGACAATACAGAAATGGGTTTTGGGTGCTCCCCAGGCAAGGGGAATGTAGAATTGAGTGATGATGAGTCCGATCGTAATAAGCGGAAGGATTCTTCTATATTTCAATTGAATCTCCACATCCATTTAAGTTCTGGGACTATTTTAGCTTTTTGAAAAGAGCTTCATTTCTCCTTAATAGCGACCCCTTCCAACCTCGATAGACGGGGTTTTCTAACCCCGTCTTGGCCTGCTCGCCAAAGGCAGGCGGGACAAGAATGTCCCGCCTATCGAATCTGAACCCTTGCCTTCTCCGGATCTCTTTAAATCTTTAGCCCTAACCATTTCACCCTGTACCAAACGGGCTTCGTAACCCTTACCTGTAGACTCAATTCTATCTATAGCGCTTCTCCCCTGCCCGAATCTCAATGTCCAGCCAGTT
>DYHU01000182.1:4212-7790 GCA_020724025.1 Syntrophorhabdus sp.
GCCGTATTTGACATATTTCTTTTCTCTCTCTTTATTCGTTGGAAGGTTCGTGTAGATGGGTTTCGGATCCGTGGGATATTTTTCAATCGATCCGGTCACCGCATATTTCAGGTCGATCGGATAATAGATGAGACCTTTGAATTTTTTCCTGGCGCTCTCTTTTAATGGGGAGTTAGGGTCTTCTTTAAAGAAAAGGTCTCTTTTCTCTCGAAAGATCCTTATCTTTTCTTCTCTCCTTTCCGTGGGATCGTCCACCTCCTTCGATAGAGAAAGCTCCGTTTTTCCGGCCAAAAGGAAGAGAGAGAGGCAGGAGATTGAAACAAGGATCCATTTCCGCCCTATGTTAATATAACCGCTCATTTAAGCAGTCCCTTGGTCTTCGGTTAAGAGGCTCTTCTTTCTCCCCTCCTTTCTTCCGAAGATGAGAAGGGCGGTGCTCAATACAACGATCCAGAACATGAGAAAGAAAAGGACGAGCAAGACAACAATGAGCAGTCCAATGATCAATTTAGACATAGGCCCTCCTTCTTTTTAAGAATTTTGGGGTTAGAGTGGATTGGGTTAGCATGAAATAATTTTATAGAACCCCATCATTAAAATCAATAACGAATTTAACTTTTTTAAAAAAACCATTTATCCTACACTTTTTTATTGAAAAAATTTAAAAAGAATGATAGAAATTAATCCATTCAAGGAGGTGGGGTCTCCAATGAAAAAACTTAAGATACCTTTTTCTTTCGACAGGTTTAAAATTTTTTATCGCACGAAAAATTTAAAAGAGGCTTATGATTTAATCAAAACCTTTTGGGTCGATGTTTTTATAATTTTTAAAAGAGGGACTCAAGAACACAGCCGGGCCATCAAGACCTCCCTCGCCGTTTGCATTTTCTTTTTCATTATTCTTTCGCTGGCCGTTCTTAGATTTACCGAGAGCTCCACGTTCTGTGGTCTCTGTCACCAGATGAATGTCTATATGGATTCTTGGAGGGCTTCGAGCCACCGCCATGTGGCCTGCACGCAATGCCACTACGAACCCGGGTTGTTGAACCATCTGAAAGGGAAATGGGTGGACGGACAGGTGTCGCTCGCCTACTTCCTTTCTGGAAAGAGGCCCAACAAGCCTCACGCGGAGATTAGCGATCCGAGTTGCCTTCAGAAGGGATGCCATAAGATCGAAGATCTGCAGAAGGATATGGTCTATAAGAATGTGGCTTTTTCCCATGGGAAACACCTCGGGGAGCTGAGGAGGGGGATGAAGCTTCGGTGCACAAGCTGCCATGCCCAGCTCGTTCAGGGAGCCCATCTCACCGTCCATGAAATCAACTGTTTCATCTGTCATTACTATCGGGCGGGTCAGAAGGGGGAGGAAGAGTGTGTCTCATGTGCTGTGGGAAGCTGTGTTTCCTGCCATGTGGAGCCCAAGGGGGACATCAAGGTCAAAGGCTGGAACTTCAACCATCGGAAGTATATTGCAAGAGGAGTAGAGTGCGAGAGGTGCCATGTCAATGTGGTTCAAGGAGATGGCCATGTCCCGGAAGGGAAATGCGTCCAGTGTCATAGTGAACCGGATATCCTTGTGACCCAATATACCTCTCAATTCATGCATAAAAAGCATGTCACCGACCACAAGATCGAATGTGCGGATTGCCACTCTCAAATTCGACATGAGATCGGGCCGATTCTTACGATGGTCCATTCTCCCACGGTCTGCGATAAGTGCCACAGCAAGGAGATGCACCTGGGGCCGAGGGATTTTTACCGCGGCAGTGGAGGGATCGGGGTTCCGGACTCTCCGAGCCTCATGTATGCCACCAATGTCGATTGTGTGGCCTGCCATCGGAAGGGAGAGGAGAGTCGGGCCGCCCTTCACACCACGAAATATGTTGAGAGGGCTATGGGGGAGTCCTGTGTAAGTTGCCACGGGGAGGGGTTTGATGAGACCCTGAAACAATGGCAGGTCCTTCTCTCAAAGGCAAAAAACGAAACCAGTCAGCGCATCTCCAATGTTCAGGGAATTCTTCAGGAAGCGGAAAAGGACCGGGCGAGGTCTCCTGAGTTTAAAAAGGCACAGAACTTCCTGAATGAGGCACGCCACAATTACAACTTCGTCCATCTCGGGAAGGGCGCCCACAATATTGAGTATGCGATTAAACTCCTCAATGCGGCGAACCATAAGGCGGAGCAAGCCCTGGCCAACCTCGACAGGAATTATAGTCCGAAGGAATTTAAGACAGAGATGACCTGTACCACCCTCTGCCATATCGGGATCGAAAAGCGCGCTGTTCCTTTCAACGATATCAAATTCTCCCATGAAACCCATGTGCTCAGAAAAAAGTTGAAATGCATGGATTGCCATTCATCCCGTGACAATCATGGAAAGACCTTTTATAAGAATTGCAGAGAGTGCCATCACGGGAAAGAGGTCAAGAGGGTCAAATGTGAAGACTGCCATGTCTCGGTCAAACGGTTGTTCCATGGGAAAGGGGGCATCGGTGTTAAGGAGAGGCCGAGCAGTAAGTTAGATGTGGTCGAATGTATCGATTGCCATCGCGGCGTTCCGGCCAAGAAGAAGGATACCCTCGATGCCATCAAGAAACGGTGTATCGAGTGTCATGACCAGAGTTACGGAGAGATGCTCACTCGATGGAAAAAAAGTTCCGAGGGATTATTAGCCAAATTGGCTCCGAAGGTCGAAAAGGTGAGGGAGGAGATCAGAAGGATTGAAATCCGTGGCGGCCATACCTTTGTCTATCGAAAACCCTTTGGAGAGGCGGAGTTCAATTATAATCTGGCAAAGAAAGGAAATGGGGTTCACAATCTTGAGTATACGGAAGAGCTGTTAGAGTTTACCAATAATCGCCTCGATGAAGCGATCAAACAGCTGTCAAAAAAGAAGTGAAAGGGGAAAAAACTATAAAATAAATGTGATGAACTCGTTAAAATTTAAAAAGTAGGTTTTTCCGTCATTCCGGAGAAAGCCGGAATCCAGTTCTTTCAACCAATTATAAATTCTCTGGACTCCGTTTTTCAACGGAGTGACGACTTTTTACGAGACCATCAAATGTTATTTGAAATCAATTGGTTGGAAGGAACGCCCCGTACCTTTCCGGGTATGGGGCGTTTTTATTTACCGATGTTAATGGCTCTTAAACGAAACACTTGACAAAGGGATTAGAATTTAATAAATTTTTCACATATTTTGTGAAAGGAGTCACAAAATTGAAATATAATAAGATACCAGAGGCAACCATCAGAAGATTATCGAGATATTCGAGATGTCTGGAAGAAATGGAACAGACCGGCGAGGAGGTTGTCTCTTCCGCCCAACTTGCCAACCGATGCATGGTGAATGCCGCCCAGGTGAGAAAGGACTTAGCCTATTTCGGTGAGTTTGGCATTCGTGGCGTAGGTTATTATGTAAAAGACCTGCTCAGCGATATTAAGAAGATTCTGGGATCGAACAAGGAATGGAGAATGGCGGTCGTCGGCATCGGAAATTTAGGCTCCGCTCTGCTCTCCTATAAAGATTTTCTTAAGCAGAATTATAAGATTGTAGCGGTCTTCGATATCGATCCTCC
>DYHU01000687.1 GCA_020724025.1 Syntrophorhabdus sp.
ACTCTCCGGTCATTGGATCGACATTGGCAACCCCTCTGATTCCATCCGTCCCGAAAAGTCTCCTTACCATTTTTGAACTCCGAACTCCGAACTCCGAACTTTTTAACCCCCTGCCATCCTGATCGCATCGGCCACCGCAATCGCTCTCTTTGCCTGAAGGACATCATGCGATCTTATAATATGGGCGCCGTTAAGAACGCCGATGGCAATGCTTGAGAGGGTTCCTTCAAGACGGTCATCAGGATGAGTATTAAGAATCTTCCCGATAAAACTTTTTCGGGATGTCCCGAGGAGTATGGGTTTTCCAAGTATCCGGAATTCTGAAAGATGTTTTATAATAAAGAGGTTATCCTCAAGGGTTTTCCCAAAACCAATTCCAGGATCAACGACTATTTGCTCAGAGTCCACTCCCGCGGATTCCGCTCGCCGGATACCCTCTTTAAGATATTCGATAATTTCAGAAAATAGAGAGTCATAATGGACATCCTTCTGCATCGTCTCGGGTGTTCCACGAATATGCATCAGGACAATGGGGGTATGCTCTTTGGCCGCCACACGGGCGAGTTCAGGGTCAAAGTGCAATCCACTGATATCATTTATTATTTCAGCTCCTGCATCGATGGCCCGCCGGGCGACCTCCGATTTATAGGTATCGATTGAGATGGAAACCTCCGCTTCTCTCGAAAGGGCCTCGATCACAGGGAGAACCCGGCGGAGTTCTTCTTCCAGTCCAAGCGGTTTTGAGCCGGGTCTTGTCGATTCTCCTCCGATATCAATGATATCGACTCCCTCTTCAGCCATCTTCAAGCCATGAGCAATGGCTTTATCTTTATCGAAAAAGAGTCCGCCATCCGAAAAGGAATCCGGGGTGATATTAAGAACCCCCATTAACAGTGTCCTTTCACCCAGGCTCAATGTCCGTCGACGACAGCGCAGGGTGAAATGACTTTTAAAAATATTCTGGAATGTCTCTTTTAAGGCCTGGCCAATTTTTTGAAGATGGGGATAGGAATCGAGTTTCTGAATCAATTTCTCAAATTGTTTCTGGCTTCCCATCAGAAGTCCATCGGTCGATTGGACACTGCAATCGAGTCCCCTGCCATCCAGCGCGGCATCCCCGCCAA
>DYHU01000688.1 GCA_020724025.1 Syntrophorhabdus sp.
GAGCGAATTGTTATCTGCTGTTGCCGGGCATTCCAAAATTCACGATTTAAATTCCTGCTGTTTTCACTTTACCATTTCAATTGGGATTCCTAGTCCGGCAATGCATTATCTCGGGAGCTTATAAATGCGGAGCGCGTTCTGTTCGGCGATCTTTGCCCTTGTCTCCGGGCTAAGTTGCTCAAGCAACTCGCGAAAACGCCGCACGCGTCCCTCATAGAACCGCATGGCCGGCGCGTGCGCAACGTCTGTTCCCACCATGAAGCGGTCCGGAAACTCTTCGTATAGAGATTTCATCTCTGGGAAAAGTACTCCAGAGCGCTCGATCAGCGAGGTGAATTCCTCTTTGCGCGGCCATCCTGACCCATAGCCTGTTGTTACATTAGTCATGCCTCCAAGATCACAAAACAGATTCTGGAAACGCGATAGTAAGCTGCGGATAACCTCTGCTTTGCTGCGACCACAGTTATGGGCCCATACGTAGCGCGTGCCGGGGTTTTCTGTTATCAATTTCGAAAAATCGGCGACCAGTGTCGGATAGCCTTCCATATGTATCACCATAGGAACGTCATACTTGGCTGCAAGGACACTGAAACGCCGCATCAACTCCGAGTAAATCGGATTGTCCTGTTCCGCGTGGATCCCAGGTGAATAGGCCCAGTGACGGACGATGAACTCTCCCATACCAAAGAATTTCCCGGATGCGAGCTTACGCTCTGTTTGCTGAATCAGTGACACAACATCAGCGTCCGGTGTAGTCCATTTATGAGCGCCGGTGAGCAGCGGGCGTTGCATGCCTACCAACGGATAGAACCGTCCCGGATACGTCTCGGCGAGTTTGAGAGCCAACTGGTCATCTCCCGGCAGATCAGAGTCGTCCTTGCCTGGGTAGGCACGCGCCATCACGATCTGTTTCGATACACCATTCTTGTCCATCACCTCAAGGATCTTAGTCACTTTGAACGAAGCACCAATATGCCCATGTGCATCGACGATAGGAAATTGCCCGCTACGAGTAGGTTCGCCAGCGTGCGCCGTGCTCAATACCGCCACCAACAAATTGACCGCTACCATTTTCCATATCATGCCGTACGCCTCCAGATGATCGTGATGAGCAGATAACG
>DYHU01000689.1 GCA_020724025.1 Syntrophorhabdus sp.
TTCGCCACTGTCTATAACACCCTTGAGACTTTAAGAAGACACGGTCAGGTCATGGAACTCAACTTCGATCCCTATAAAAAACGCTTCGATCCCAATCCCAAGCCCCATCATCATGTCATCTGTGTCGGTTGCCAGAAAATTCTGGACATTCAAAATGAATTTTCGCTCAAACCGCCAAAAATCGAATCTGAGGAGTTTGAAATTATCGGTAGCCATATTGAATTTTATGGGGTCTGTTCAAAGTGTAAGGATAAGAGAAGAGCTTAAAAAAGAAGCCGAAAAGTAGCCTCTTTAGATCCAGGGACAAATTTACCCAAAAAAAATAAAAGAGAGAGGAGGAATGTCACCATGTCAAAGACAGAACAATCTTTAAAGGAGGCCTTTGCAGGAGAATCCCAGGCAAACCGGAAATACCTCGCCTTTGCGGCAAAAGCCGATCAGGAGGGTTACCCCCAGGTGGCGCGCCTTTTCCGGGCCGCGGCTGAGGCAGAGACGATTCATGCCCATAACCATCTGAGGGCGCTTAAGGGGATCAAAAACACGAAAGAAAATCTCCGGGAAGCCATTGATGGAGAGACCCATGAGTTTAAGAAGATGTACCCGGAGATGATCGAAGCAGCCAAAGCCGAAGGGCAAAAAGAGGCGGAGCGGAGTTTCAACTTCGCCAATGAAGTCGAGAAGGTCCATGCCCAGCTCTACCAGAAATTGTTTGATGGCCTGGGAAAACCTCAGGAGAGTTATCCCTATTATATCTGTCCGGTCTGCGGATACACAGCCGAAAAAGAACCCCCTGGAACTTGCCCGGTCTGCGGAGCCAAGGGAGAGCTGTTTAAAAAGATTGAGTAAAAAGGCCTCTTGTAAAAAAGGGACAGAAATGAACTGAACAAGTAGGGAACGGTTTTAAACCGTTCCCTACCAAACGGTTTTCAAACCATTAAATTGATTTAAATTGTTCTAATGAATAAGGAGGGCCCAATGAAAGAGCGAACAGGAATCGTCACGATGAAGGGAAATCCGCTTACTCTCATAGGAAATGATCTTAAGGTGGGAGAGATGGCACCCGACTTCACCGCCTTGGACAACAACCTATCTCCCATTCAATTTTCATCCCTCCGGGGGAA
>DYHU01000690.1 GCA_020724025.1 Syntrophorhabdus sp.
TTATTCTTGTTTCAGGGGTCATCGCCCCTTCTCCACTACTTTGAGCAGGCTGTTTACCGGGACCATCTGACCAGGGTCTCCCCCGTTCAACAGAACCATCTCCTTCATTTTTTCATTGGGAACACCCAGTGAGCGAAGGGTATTTTCAAGGGTATCTGGAGTTCTTGTGGTCCGGATTCTTATTCGGTCAGGTTTCACATCAATCTTTCTTGGATCGGTCAGCTCTTTGAACTGATGCATGGAGTTTTCAAAGACCCCCCTGTAATTCTGAAATCGCTCGATAGAAGTCAGACCATGTAATACATAAACCCGTCTGCTCTTTTCAATGAAGCAGGACATCACCCGCAATGTCCCTCTCTGAGTCTGAATATCGGAGATGAGCTTATGGGATGAAAGACCGTTTATCAGTGTCGCTTCAGACCTCACTACAAAGGCCCCGGTTTGGGAAAGGAATCTCTGTGCCGCCTCCCGAGGGGAAGGGTCATTTGTCAGAAAGAAGAGGATGATCGCATCCTCTTTTTCACTCGCCATCTGCACCTGTGAAGGCCGGTTATTGATCTTCCACTTAATAGGCACGGGAAATTGAAAACGGAGGACAGGGTGATAAAATACATAATTTTCCACATATCCCTGGAGTGGATCGTCACCAAATACGAGACCGTCTATCTCTCTTAAGTAATTTTCCCGATTCACCTTTGGGTCTTTCATGTCGTGTCTCTTCTGCCACTCTTTTGCTCTCACCCGCACAGTCTGAACACGATCTTCCGGACTGGGGTGGGTGGAAAACCAGCCTGGCAGTCCGCTCCGGTCTGAACCCGGATTCATCCTCTCCAGTGTTTCGAAAAAAGTGGCCATCTGTGTCGCATCATAGCCTGCCTTGCTCGAATACTCCACCCCCAAATCATCTGCCTCCCTCTCATTATCCCTGCTGAATCTCAGAAAGAGCATTCCTACTCCTAACTGAGCTACGCTCATCACAATAGGCGAATCCGTGAAGATCGATCCTACCCCCAATCCCAGCTGGGCAAGCTGGGCTTTACTGTATTGCTGAGCTGAGTGGCGCCCGGCAATGTGGCCGATCTCGTGCCCCATCACAGCGGCCAGTTCAGCCTCGCTATT
>DYHU01000691.1 GCA_020724025.1 Syntrophorhabdus sp.
AGGTGTTCAGGTTCCCTAAGAGGAGATTTTTGGGCGGGGGACCGATCTTCTGCCTCGACATGGCTACATCGTTTTGGTGCTCCACACTGACAGCATCATATCCACATTCATGCATGAAATGAACAATCTCATTGGTCTTGCCACAGATATGGAGAACGACAGGTGACCCAATCTCTTCCCTCATCTTGACCATGAAAGGTTGAATCATCGATTTCCAGACCCTTGGGCTGAGGAGATCGACAGGCGTCCCCATCTCCCGCACAGTGATAAAGTCTGCCCCGGCCTTCTGATAGAGCTTGGCCTCAGCAATAAGAAGATCCCTGAGGGGGGTAAGGAACTGGATGACCTCATTGGGTTTTTTGAATGTGTCTTTGAGGAGCTTAGTCAGGTCCGTCACCTGACCGGCCAGGGTAAAAGGTCCAAGAACCCAAGAACCCACTGCCACTTCGTTCCCGATCTCCTTCTTCAGGATCCGGATGGCCTCCATGACCACGGGAAAGCGACCTGCATTTTCAGGATCTGAGGGTAATTTGATGTCCTCAAAAGACTTGATAATCTTTTCTGGAATAGAAGGGTAGAGGATATCTTCGGTCTTGTAGTACTGGACCTTGCTCCCCAGGACTTCAGCGGATACATTAAAATCGAAAGGGACGATGGCACAATCATACCCGAAGAGCTCAGGAGTCGCCTTGGCAGCGAAAGCCATCTTCCTGGCATCCTGGTGAACCTCATTGAATTGCAGGCCGTACTTCTTCAAACCGTCCATGACAATATTGCCCATGCCGCTGAAACACGGGATATAGTCCACTTTTTCATGGTTCAGCAACTTGAGCACTTTCTCTTTAGAACTTAATCCATTTTCCCCCATAGAACCAAAACCTCCTTTCTCCTATATCCGAGGACAGGCGGAGGACTCGAGCCCTCCGCCGTCGCTCTTTTAAACTTCAATCGATTTCTGGTACTCTGCCGAAAGGGCATCCGCAAACTGCTTGGGCGCCCTCTTGGCCAATTCCTGTATCAACTCCTCATAGGTAGGGATGATGCTCTCAAAGACCAGATCTCTATTGATGCAGATGGTAGGGAGCACCCGTCCCTTCAATTCTAAGAATTTCCCAAT
>DYHU01000692.1 GCA_020724025.1 Syntrophorhabdus sp.
GACAAACACTCCCCTTAAGACCTGGGAAAAAGAAAAGTGGATGAATATCCGCAATGCCAAGGCTGAATTCCTGGGAAGATTTGGCGGAGGCGATGGCACGGTAGCCTATCCTGAGGACCTCAGAAATTATGATAAGGTGATTTACACACCGATCATGAAGACACATTTTCTTGGTGGAATCACCATGAGTTTAAAGCTCTCCGTTGGGATATTGCATCGGGCTGATCGTGGGGCACACCTACACACTTTCAATCACATCTTCGTGGCCGAGCAATCCTCTGAGGTCAATCTTCCCTTCCGACCCGATCTGATCATCATGGACGGAAGAAGATCTCTCATCAGCGGCGGACCTTCTCATGGCGAGCAGGTCAAGCCCGGAATGATCCTTGCATCCGGAGACCTGGTGGCCAATGATGTGACAGGCATCAGAATCCTTCAGGAATGGTACCCGAACATGGCCCAGAATAAGATCGGCATGTATGCCTGGTATCAAAAGCAGATTGCTCAGGCCGTAAAGGTCGGAGTGGGATTTGCAAAAAAACAGGATGACATCAAACTCGTCATAGGTTAACCTATTCCTTCCTTGTTGCCCCCCTTCCTCCAGAGGAAGGGGGTTTTTTTTAAACAACCAAAGTCGTGGAGTGTTAAGGATGAGAAAAAATATCCTCTTTTTTTTAACTCTTATCTTCACAGGAATCTTGCTCAATCCGGAGATCACTTGGACACAAAAAGCAGATCCAACCATTCTCGATTTCAAAATCCAGGCGCTTTATCGGGCAGCCAAACTGACCTGGAAGATAAGGGAGGGTTTAAAAAGTGGCGTGGCTGTCCGGATTTTGCGAGCCGACACTTTTGAAGAGGGCCCTTATAAGGAGGTGGATATGCTCAACCTCACCTCTGATAAATTGGCATACGAGTATGTGGACAAGACTATGGGGGCAGAGGCAAAATATTATTACAAGCTCATCATCAAAGAGACCGATGAATCTTTCGGCCCCATTCCCACAAGGCCCTTCTTCTCTCCCCCGGCAACTCACTATCAGCCACCCGTCCAAAGGCGGCAGAGCCATTCCATGCTGGACTTACCCTCTCTGCCATCCAAGAGTTGAGAACGA
>DYHU01000693.1 GCA_020724025.1 Syntrophorhabdus sp.
GGACTCGTTCGCAGCATCGTATACAGGTGATCCGATTGAGCTGGATGCCGGAGAAATTGTATAGACTGATAGTACGAGAGGCGTACGCGCATGTGCCGCTGGGTTCCCTGCAGGGGAGAGGACGTGTAGTCGTCCGAAGGAGATGTACAGGTAAAGGGCTTCACTCAAGGGTTAGGGTCGTTGTCTAGCAGACTGAAGGTCAGAGGAATCTCTTTCTCCAGGCAAGGGAAGACGGCGCTCCCCTTCCCCGGGGGGAAGGGGCGGGGGGGATGGGGCGAAAGCGCGCCAGAAGCGGATAAGGCGATGGAGAAGCGGGTTTAGGAGTAGCTCAAGACACAAAGAAAAACTCCCGAAAGATATCAAGTAAGAAACGATACCATTCGGGAGCTAAAAATGGTTCAAAACTACTATCGGCGAATCGTGGCCATGGGCTTGAAGGCGTTTCATGAGAGGTACGAGCTTGTACGGTATGCGCAGGAAGCGGGAATCTCTGCAGCAGCGCGAAAGTTTGACACGACGAGAAAGACGGTGTACAAGTGGCTGGGGCGTTACGCGGAAAGCGGGACCACTGACTTCTGGGGACATTCGCGAGCCCCGAAGCGGACACCACACAAAATTCGGAAAGAGTTGGAGACACGAATCGTTGATCTGCGGGAGAGATACCCGAGGTGGGGTCAGGACAGACTGAAAGCGTACTTTGAGCTTCCTTGTTCGACGAGAGCGATCAACCGGGTGCTGAATGAACACGGGCTGATCGGCCGCAGAAGAAAGAAGTGGCGGAAGAAGCAAGACTTGAGGGAGAAGAAGAAACAGATGAAAGCATTTGAGAGACTTCAGACCGACGTGAAGGACTTGGTTGATGATCCCGTGTACTGGGAAGAGGCAAGTCGACTCGGACTGCCTCGGTATGAATTCACGACGAGAGACGTTCGAACGGGAGGGGTATTCCTGAGTTGGGGGCAAGCGAACGACGGGGATCACGCGGCGCTGCACGCCCGCTATGTGGGAGAACACCTCAAGTCCTACGGAGTGGATATGAGCCAGGTAACGTGGCAAACGGACAATGGGTCGGAGTTCATAGGACATGTCATGAAGAAGAGAACGACACCAA
>DYHU01000183.1 GCA_020724025.1 Syntrophorhabdus sp.
CCTCTCCCCATGGGAGACTGTGTCGTAATGAGGGAAATGCAATGTTTGTCATTCTGAACGAAGTGAAGAATCTCAGAGAATCAATAAGTTATAAAACAGAGATTCTTCGGCTAACGCCTCAGAATGACATTACGACACAGTCTCTGGGGGAGAGGGGAAGGGGGAGTATTGAGGTGTTATGCAGACCCTAACACTTAAAAAGGTCATCACCGTCTCTCTCCTTCTCACCCTTCTCCTGTTATTCGTCATTCTCTTCTCGGTGATGGTGGGCAGTGTGAGGGTTGAGCCCGGACGTTCCATCTCCATCCTTCTCCAGTCGCTTCTGGGCCTGACAGGGACAGAGACCGAGATGGAAAGAACGATCATTCTCTCCCTCCGGTTTCCCAGGGCTTTACTGGCAGGGCTGGTCGGAGCAGGGCTCTCTGTCTCAGGCGTCATCTTCCAGGCCCTTCTGAGAAATCCTCTGGCCGATCCCTATATCCTCGGCGTTTCGAGCGGCTCCGCCGTGGGAGCGATCATTGCGATTCTTCTGGGGTTGAGCACTCTGTCCTTCGGCCTTCCCCTTGCCTCCTTTGCAGGCGCGCTCATCACCATTACCCTGGTCTTTTATTTCGGAAAACAGGAGGGCAAGATTCATCCCAATGTCCTGCTTCTGGCCGGGGTCATCACGGGATCCTTTCTCTCTGCCATCATCATGTTCTTCCTCTCCATCTCCCAGAAGGAGGAACTCCATACGATCATCTTCTGGTTAATGGGAGACTTCAGCTTTGCAAATCCACGGGCGATTGGCATCATTCTTCCTTATATTGTGGCGGGCTTTTTCATTCTCTACTATAAAGCCCGCCACTTAAACCTGATCCTTTCGGGTGAGGAGAGCGCCATGCAATTGGGCGTGGATGTGGAGCGATTGAAGATCATCTCTTATCTCTCCGCTTCTCTGATCACAGCGGCCTCTGTTTCTCTGTGCGGCCTGATCGGTTTCGTGGGTCTGATCATTCCCCATTCGGTTCGGCTCCTCTTCGGGCCTGATCACCGGCTCCTCCTCCCTGCTTCAGCCCTGATCGGCGCCTCCTTTCTCATCGCCTCCGACACCCTTGCCAGAACGCTTCTGGCGCCGGTGGAGCTGCCCGTCGGTGTGATTACGGCGGCCTTTGGAGGGCCCTTCTTCATCTACCTTCTGAGGAAGAGAAAAGTGGTCAAGACGCTATGATCGATCTTCGTTCCGTCTCTTTTCGCTACCACCAGGACTGGGTTCTTCAGGATATCTCTTTCCGAATCGAAAGAGGCGAATTCATCGGCGTGATCGGTCCCAATGGCTCCGGAAAGAGCACGCTTCTTAAAACCCTCTGCCGCCTCCTCTCCCCTCAAAAGGGAGAAATCCTCCTGGATCTCGGTTCCTTGAAACAGATGAGCCAGGGGGATATTGCGAGAAAGATGGCTGTCGTGCCCCAGGAAGCCCATTCCCTCTTTCCCTTCCGTGTGATAGAGATAGTTCTGATGGGGAGATCGCCTTACCTGGGCCATCTCATGTTCGAAGGGGCGAGGGATCTGGAGATCGCAAAAAGGGCAATGGAGTGGACGGAGATCCTTCCGGTCAGTGAAAGGTCTATTGATGAACTTTCAGGCGGAGAGCGAAAGAGGGTCTTCATCGCAAGGGCATTGGCACAGGAACCGGAAGTCATCCTTCTGGACGAACCCACGGCAAACCTGGACATCCATCACCAGGTTGATTTCCTCGATCTCATCCTGAGCCTTAACCGCGAAAAGGGACTGACGATCGTTATGGCCTCCCACGATCTGAACATCGCCTCCGAATATTGTGACCGGCTCATCCTTCTCCGGGGAGGAAGGATTTATAAAATCGGACCTCCCCGCGAGGTCATCACCAGGGAGAATATTGAAAAGGTCTACGGTTGTGAGGTATGGGTTGATGAAAATCCCGTTTCAGGGATGCCCAGAATCACTCTTTTGAAGAAAGGGGAACGATCATAGTTGTTCGATAGTCATGAGTCGGATAGTCGGTTAGTCAAACGAGGATTTGGACAATAAGACTATGTGGCTATTAATCAGCAAAGAGCTAAAATAGTACGGAGGGTTCCATTGAAGCTCTGGAGAGAGATTGAACTGGCAGGAGATAAGATCGGGAAGGTGATCCTTCGGACACCGGTCATTTACTCCGAGGCACTCTCAAAGATGACCGGCAAGGAAATCTTCCTCAAGCTGGAGAACCTCCAGAAGACGGGTTCCTTCAAGATCAGAGGGGCCTACTATAAGCTCTCCCGGTTGAGCGATCCAAAGAGAGGAAGAGAGGTGGTCGCCGCCTCCGCCGGCAACCATGCTCAAGGGGTTGCCTATGCTTCATCCCTTCTGGGAATTCATTCGACCATTGTCATGCCGGAAGGCGCGCCTCTTGCCAAGCAGATGGCCACCCGGGCCTATGGCGGAGAGGTCATCCTCTTTGGCCGGAATACGGATGAGGCCCTTTGCCATGCGAGAGGGATGGAAGAGGCAGGAAAGACATTTATCCATCCCTTTGATGACGAAGAGGTCATCGCAGGGCAGGGAACGATCGGCCTTGAGATCCTCGAAGACGTTCCGGAAGTGGAAGGGATTGTTGTGCCTGTTGGCGGCGGAGGGTTGATTTCAGGGATTGCCACGATTGTGAAGAAGAGAAAGCCCGGCGTGAAAATTATCGGGGTTCAGTCCAGCCATGCGCCAGCCGCATTGCGTTCTTTAGAGAGAAAGAGGATCGTGGAGGTGAAGGTCAAGCCGACGCTGGCCGATGGGATTGCTGTGGGAAGAATCGGAGAGGTGACCTTTCCTATCATCCAACAGAAGGTGGATGAAATGGTCACCGTCGAGGAGGAAGAGATTGCCTCTGCCATTCTCATGCTGATGGAGAGAAAGCGTCTGGTGGCAGAAGGGGCGGGCGCTTCGCCACTGGCAGCGCTGTTATCGAAGGGGATCAAAATCAAGTCAAAGAAAGTCGTTCTGGTCATCAGCGGTGGGAATATCGATGTCCACCTCCTTGACCGGATCATTGAGAAGGGCCTGACCCGGACCGGGAGGATGGCTCGTTTTGAAGTGCTTCTGAGAGATGTCCCAGGTTCTCTGACAAAACTGACCGGCCTTGTCGCTCAACACCACGCCAACATCCTCCACATCATCCATGAACGGGCGGCCCGAGATATCCCCATCGGATTCTCAAAGGTGATCCTGATCCTTGAAACCCGTGGCCCGGACCACATCCGGCAGATCAGAGAGGGACTGAAGAAGAAGGGGTATTCGATCCAGATACTGGATCAGTGAGTTGGGATCACACGTCATTGGGGTCAGCCCTTGACTTAGGACAAATTCATTTTTCACAAAACAGGCATTCCTCCAACCTTTCCCATCCTTGATTAAGTTTTTCATTTTCTATTAAATTTTTTCTTGCATTTGTAACTATATTCAGTTATTTTCTTTTCAGGATGGGAACAGAAAAGGACCTTGTCAGGATAAAGCAAAGCCCCAAAAGTGTAAGATTTAAAGAGTTAAAGAAGATCATTTTGGGGGCAGGATTTAAACGGGTGAATATCAGGGGCAGTCACCACGTTTATAAAAAAAGGAATAAGATTATAACTGTCGTCAAACCCCACGGAGGACAAAAACATTGTCATTGGTTGGACGTTAAAGACGTGATCAGACTCTTAGAGGAGGATTGAACCTATGAGAGAGACTAAAAAAGAAAACCTTTTAGGTTATGAGATAAAAATGATTCCGGACAGGGAATCCGGATATTTTGCTGTGAGATTTCCTGATTTTCCCGGTATTGTCACAGGGGGATATAGCCTTGAACAAGCCATTAGAAATGCTCAGGAAGCTTTAGAATTAACCCTAGATACCATGAAGAGACATAAACTCCCCCTTCCCACACCAAAGACACGTTTCAGTGGCCAGTTTAATGTCAGAGTCCCCAAAGACCTCCATAGAGAGTTGGTGAGAAAGGCGGAGGAGGAAGGGGTGAGCCTAAATGCACTCGTGACCTATCTCTTGTTCCAGTCTATCAAAATGGAAAAAGCCGCCTGATCTTGTTTTGTAAGTGAAAGCGATGTAGAAAGTTGAGATCATCCATAAAAAGGGCCCTGTCGAGATAAATTATAGATGGCGAAAGGAAAAAGAGGGATGGGAGGAAAACAGCAGTTGCCGGATCGACTCTATTTGATTTACAGTGATCATGTAATCGTGCTATCATAACTTTAAAATTTTGTCCCATCGCTATCATCCTGAAAGAGAGAGGTATGGAACATGACAGAAGCCGAACATTCGCTGGCAGTCTTTATCGATTTTGAGAACCTCGCCCTCGGTTTCAAAGGCAAGAAGGATAAACGTTTCGAGATTCAGAAGGTCCTGGAACGTTTGGTCGAGAAGGGGAAGATCATCGTGAAGAAGGCCTATGCCGATTGGGCCGATTATTCGGAATATAAGAGACCCCTTCATGAAGCGGCCATTGAACTGATCGAGATTCCGAAGCGTGCGATGACCGGAAAAAACTCCGCGGATATCCGGCTCTGTGTGGATGCTCTCGATCTCTGTTATTCAAAGGAACACATCGACACCTTTGTCATTGTCTCCGGCGATAGCGACTTTTCACCCCTGGTCTCCAAATTGAAGGAGAATGGAAAGCGGGCGATTGGTCTCGGGATGAAGGAGTCAAGCTCCAATCTTCTGATCGGTAACTGCGATGAATTCATCTACTATGAAGATTTAGAACGCCCCATCGGCACTCCCCCAAAAATTGAGCAGGATCTGCCTGAGAAGAAGAGAGAGGCCTTTCAGCTCCTGGTCGATTCCGTAGTCGCCCTGGTCCGTGAGAATAAGGAAGTTCTGTGGTCCTCCATGGTGAAAGAGACGATCAAACGAAAGAAACCTTCCTTTAACGAGTCCTACCATGGCTACCGGACCTTCAGCGATCTCCTTGAGGATGCCGAAAAGGAGGGGATCATTCATCTGAGAACCGATAGCCGGAGCGGGACCTATGTGGTCGTCGGTTTTGGGAAGGAGCAGAGAAAGGGGCTATCGGAGGAATTGAAGGAGGTGAAGCCCCTGAAGGAACGGAAGACCACCAAATCACGCTGGCGTCCCAGGCCGAGGAAGGCAAAGCCCCAGGCCTCCAAAGCCACGCCTGAAGCATCTAATGCTGTTGCCGATGCCCCCAATACCCAGGATACAGAACCGAGCGTATAATCCCCCCTCCCCCTCTTGTCGCCGACGCGCCACAGCCTGCCTTCGCCGAAACGCTTCGTGCAGGCAGGCCGCTTTGGCGACGGCGCAGGGGTTGGGGGGATTTCGATTTTTTATTCCCATCCTCGTATTTTTCATTCTCAGCCCATTTCCGCAGCTTTCCTTTGCCTTTCGGAATCTTGGCACACCGGTCAGGGAAGGAGTTTCCTGGGGGAGTTATGCCGGTCCAGGAAAAACCAGCAGGACAGACACGATCTACATTGTCCTCGGCCGGTATAAGGAATCCGTCTCCCTTTTAGCCGTCCATCCCGATACCGGCGAGGTCCGTCAATTCAACGCTCCCCTTCCCAATGAAATGGGTTCCTGGGGATTTACGGTGGATCAGGAGAACCGGATCTATCTCGGAAGTTACTATCGGGCTCACCTCCTCCGTTTCGACCCGAAGACAGAGAAATGGGATGATCTCGGACGACCCGGAGGAGAGAGCGAGTCCTTCATCTGCGCTCTGACCACGGCGCCGGATGGAAAGATCTGGGGTGGAACGTTTCCCTCAGCCAAACTCTTCTCTTACGATCCGAAGACAGGTGAGACGAAGAATTTCGGCCGGATGGATGAAAAACAGTTCTACTGTTATCCGACTGCGGGTGGCGATGGGCTGATCTATTGTGCGATCCGGTTTGAGAAGACGGACATCGTTGTCTTTGACCCGGCAAAAGAGACCAGGGCGTCTCTCATCCCATTCGAGGAGCGAAAATCCGGCTGGCTCAGTCTGACGAGAGGAGAGGATGGAAAGGTCTATGCGAAGTTTCCATCGGGTAAATGGTTTCGCATCGAAGATGGAAAGAATCTCCTTGAAATTTCGGAGCCTGAGATCCCGTTTCCCCAAAGGGGCCTTCCGGACGGACGGGAGTTCCATGTCGTGGATACTCATATTCTCAAAATCCAAAACCCGGCTACGAAGGAGGAGAAGGAAGTTTCCCTCCGGCACGAGGCTTCCGGCGCTTTTCTCTTCGTGGTGGGTTCGGGCCCGGATGGCCGGATCTATGGAAGCAGTATGCTTCCCCTGAGGCTCTTTGTTTATGATCCGGCAGTTTCATCTCTCACCAATCTGGGGAAGGCCGCACATGCCGGAGGACAGGTCTATTCGATGGGATCGTATGATGGCAGGCTTTACCTCTGCTCCTATCCTGGAGCACAGCTTTCGGTCTATGATCCGAAAAGGCCGTTGAAATTCGGCGATGGTCAAGATGCCAATCCGAGAGACCTGGGCGCCATGGGCGAAGGGCAGGACCGGCCGAGGGCAATGGTTGCGGGCCCCCACGAAAAGATCTATATCGGAAGTTATCCTGACTATGGCCTTCATGGCGGTGCGATCAGCGTCTTTGATCCGAAGAAGAATGAGAAAAGGATCTATCGCCATATCATTCCGAATCAGAGCATTGCCTCCCTTACCTACCTCGAAAAACTTGATCTCATTGCCGGGGGAAGCTCGGTTCGGGGCGGAGGCGGGACACGGGCCATTGAAAAGGAGGCAAGGTTCGTCCTCTGGGATCCCAAAGAGGAGAGGAAGGTCTTCGAGATCGTACCTGTTCCTGAGGCAAGGACAATCCTTTCTCTTGCCGCCACTCCCGGCGGTCTGGTTTATGGGGTCACAGATAATGAGAAGGTCTTCGTCTTCGATCCGGAGAGGAGAGAGGTGAGAAAGGTTTTTGAACTCGGGTTGAAAAGACCGATCGAAGTCTCCCTTCAGATGGGGCCTGATGGGTTACTCTATGGGCTCACTCAGGAAGAGATCTTTTTTATCGAACCAGAGAAAGGCCAAGTCTTCCCTATGGCAAAGCCTCCTGTGCCGATCACATCGGGCATGGCCATTTCGGGCAGGAAGATCTATTTCGGCTCGCATGCCCACTTCTATGAGTTTGAAATCCCTTCCAATCCTTAACCAATCCAAAGGCATTTTATTTTAATACATTATTGTAGGGCATGATCCCCGATCATGCCTTTAAACGGTGCGTTCGGAGAACGCACCCTACATTCCATGTAAATTCATTTATTTCGTTTGTATTAATTCCACCTGGCCGCATGAGCCACCCTCTGACGATGAAAATGGTCTATAGGTCAGGGTTAGGGTTAGGAGGCCCGTATCGTTTAGCGTCAATCGGTAAAAGTAACAAACAAAGAAAATGGGTTTACGGTGACGATGCTGGTATCGCCCGCCCCGGCCTATCGACAGGGCGGGCCGGGGAAGCAAGTCGAGAAGACCCGACCACGGGAATCTCGAAAAACGAAGCTCGAGCATCCAGTTTCTATTAACAAGCCTCCCTGCCTGCCGGCGGGCAGGCTTTACAAAAGGGAGGAATTCCCCCTCTTTGGCAACCAGGGGTTAGGGGAGATTTTCAGAATAATATGTCTGCTTAATTATGGACCCTTTAGCAAAAACTCTGAAGTTGTTCTTCCTGTTCTTTCAGGAGC
>DYHU01000694.1 GCA_020724025.1 Syntrophorhabdus sp.
CGATATCGGCAAGACGCAAGTTCCCAAGGAGGTTCTGAACAAAGCTGGAAAATTGAACGCAGAGGAATGGGAGGTGATTCGGGCCCATCCCGTTGTCGGGACAGAGATGGTGATGAGGATGAAGGAGTGGGGGGAGCTCTCCACGCGGATGATCAGCGGCGCCTTCGAACACCATCTCAGGTATGATTTGAGCGGATATCCCAGGCTGACCAGAAAGAGAAAGGTGACTCTTTTCGGAAGGGTCATTACGCTGGCCGATTTTTATGACGCCCTGGGAAGGCCGAGGGTATACAACCGGTTCCCCTATGTGTCGGAGAAGATCCTGGGGTTGATGATGGAGCGAAGCGGAAAGGATTTTGACCCCATTCTGGTCAAGGTCTTTGTCAATATGATTGGCATCTTCCCTCTGGGAACCCTTGTTCTTCTCAATACCAATGAAATGGGCATCGTCGTTCAGATCCAGGAGGAGA
The DNA here is from genome assembly GCA_020724025.1 of Syntrophorhabdus sp. Next base: position 471 of record DYHU01000694.1, read on the forward strand.
CTGAGCTGATTGATCGGCCGAAGATCAACCTTCTTTTTTACAAGGAGGGACAGTACCGGAAGGGAAAGGTGGTTGACCTTACGGAGAAGGATGAAACCACCGGTGAATATAAATGGAACATTGTGAAGACTCTTGACCCGAATGAATACAGCCTCAATATCGCCGAATACCTGATTTAACCCACCCAATTTTCAAATCCAAAAATTATAAATTCTGGCTCTTCGCGTAACCGAGTGGGTCATTTTTGCCTTTTCTCTTCCCCTCTTTGGCAAAGCCCTCACTTTCTTTCCCCCTCTTTGGCCGCCTGCCCATAGGGCCTCTGGCCCGGAGGGCAAAGAGGGGGAAGGGGAGATTTTATAAATCGTAAACAGGGGAAGGCCAAGAAAATAGTTTGTATCAATTTGGTATCGCAAAACAATATGAGAACCGTCCCCAGATTCAAAATTAAGGGATTGCCAACAGATTTTGAAACTGCCAACGATTGTTAACAGTTTAATCTCTTTCCTTTTAATATCTGAAAAACGATCGAAGTTCAAATAGCCTTAAGAATCAATCAATTACAAAAATAACCAGATTTTTAAAATTTTGGAATGCAAATTGCTGATAAATAAACGAATATCAAACGGAAGAGGTGAGA
>DYHU01000184.1:0-2867 GCA_020724025.1 Syntrophorhabdus sp.
TGCGGTGCGGGGATTGCGGCTACCGCCATAGAGGGAGGAGAGGTCCAGGTGCGATCCTATCCCAACTCCTTCCGAGGAAATTTTGCCACAAAGGGATATGAATGGGTTGAGGCGTTAGCGCTTAAGGATCATGCAGAGAGGATCGCGGAGGAGGCAGTGCGACTTCTTTCCGCCAAACCCTGCCCATCAAAAGTCACCACCCTGATACTCGACAATTCCCAATTGGCGCTTCAGATCCATGAATCGATCGGCCATCCCATTGAGCTCGACCGGGTTCTCGGAACAGAGACGAGTTATGCGGGAGCCAGTTTTATAAGACCGGAGATGGTAGGCTCTTTTAAATATGGCTCAGAGATCGTCAATGTCGTGGCCGATGCAACCTATCCAGGAGGATTGGGAACTTTCGGATACGATGACGAGGGAATCCAGGCCCAGAGGGTTCCCATCATTTCACAGGGGATTCTGGTCAATCTTCTCACATCGAGAGAGACAGCCAGCACTCTCGGAAAAGAGAGCAACGGGACGATGAGAGCGGACGGCTGGAATCGAATTCCCCTGATCCGGATGACCAACATCAATCTGGAGCCCGGGGAATGGACCTTGGAGGATATGATCTCCGATACGGAAGAGGGCCTTTTCTTAAGTACGAATCGGAGCTGGTCGATCGATGACAAGAGGATCAATTTCCAGTTCGGCACCGAGATCGGGTGGGAGATTAAGAACGGAAAAATCGGGGAGATGATCAAGAATCCCACCTATACGGGAATTACTCCCCAGTTCTGGAATTCCTGCGACGCCATTGCCAATAAAGACCACTGGCAGATGTGGGGAACACCCAACTGCGGTAAAGGGGAGCCAGGACAGGTGGTTCATGTGGGACATGGTGCGGCGCCAGCAAGGTTCAGGAATGTGGAGGTTGGAGTGATGAGATAAGAAAACTTAAATGTCAAATTCCAAAATCCAAATTTCAAATGAATGACAAACGCCTAAATGTCAAAATATTTGACATTCGAACTTTGAAATTTGAACTTATATTTGAACTTTGAACTTTGTCATTTGCCATCTTTTTTAGTGACGTCCTCGGCGTAGCCTTCCCGGAAGCCCTCGACGACCTTTTCAGAGACCTTCTTGGTCGCTTTAAATATCTTCTTCAGGCCTTCCTTGAATAACTCTTTGGCTTCTTCCAGTTCTTCTTTCTCTTCTTTCATCAATCCTGAACCTACTTGGCAGCCGGAGGTTTAGGGGGCGGCATTTTGTCAGCCATCTGTTTCATCTTATCAATCTGGGCTCTTATACGATTCGCCCGTTCGCTATTCGTATCCACTTTCAGATATTCCTCCCAGGCCTTAATGGCTCCCTTGATGTCGTTTTTATCATGGAGAAGGACAATGCCGATATTATAACGGCTGTTGATATGCTTGGGATCGCTCTGGGCCGCCCTTTTAAACTCCTCAATTGCCCGGTCAAAGTTTCCTAAGGCCCTATACATAATCCCCATATCCGTCCTTACATCCGCATTGTCCGGTTTGACGGCGAGATACTGGTTGTAAGCCTCAATGGCTTCCTTTGGCTGTCCGGAATCGAAGAAGAGGTTTCCAAGTTCCACCAAGGCAGGCAGGTTTTTTGGGTCTTTTTTGACGATATCCTTCAGGGTTTTGATCTTGAGATTCATCTCCGCAGGGTCAGGGCCCGGAGGAGGAGATGGCGGGAGAGGCACCTGGGGCTTTTGGACCATCGCCGCTTTTTCTGTTCCTTTCGTTCCCTTGAGGATGGCCACGGTTGCGCCGGTGATGAATCCCACGAGAAATGCAATTACAATAAATAGAATCGCCGTCTCTTTTTTCATCAAAGTTTCTCCTCTTTTTTAAAAATTTTAGCCTATACGGATGGATTAATCAAATGCTATCTATGGTAAATTTTTTATTGATTTTTTCTCATATTTGAATAGAATATTAATAGACCGCGATCCCGAAACTCGTCTGTTTCTCTCGGGCCTCACGCTGAGCAGTCGATTTTGAGAAATAAACAATTTATCTAAAAAACAAATGAGACAGATCAAGTTTTATAAAAGCCTCCGATTCAAGGTCATCATAGGACTCGTCGCCCTGCTCACCTTCACCATGACCATTCTCTTCACGATCCAATACTTTCAACATCGAAAAAAGATGATCAACAATCTCCAGGAGAATATCAGCCCTCATTTGACCCAGATGGTGAATGATGTATTAAAGAGTTCGATGCTGTCCAAGGATAAAAAAGAGATGAAGTATATCCTGGAGGTAGCGCATAAGTACCCAGATGTCAAGGACATCTTCATCCTCAACCGGGTTGGCCGCATAATCCTCTCCACCGACGACAAAGAAGTAGGGAGAATTATCGGCATCCATGATCCCACCTGCCAGGTCTGTCACCATCGGGCGACAGAAGCGCTAAATAAGACAGTCATCTATTCCTCCTTGGCAGGTGAAAAAATCTTCAGGAACGTTAATCCCATTTACAATCGGAAAGAGTGTTTTTCTTGCCACAACCCGAAAGAAAAAATCACAGGAGTCCTTGTCACCGATTTCACCTTGAACCATATCGAAAAACAACTTAGAGCGGAGTTGGGTGAGAACATCTTTCTTTTGTTCTTTGCCATTGGTATTTCCACCTTAGTCATCGGCATTACGATGAATCAACTGGTCATTAGAAAACTCCAGTATTTCGTGGAGGCAGTCTCTCTCTTCGGTCAAGGTCATTTTAATAAAAGGATCATCTTTAAGGGTGACGACGAGATCAAAATGTTAGCCGTCAACTTTAACCTGATGGCTAAGACACTGATGGAAAAGATGAGGCAGGAGCGAAAATACCTCTCCCAGATCATCGAG
>DYHU01000184.1:2967-7684 GCA_020724025.1 Syntrophorhabdus sp.
TGAGATGGTACATCCAGAATTTCTCCAATCGGATGAATGTCCATTCTCACTTCGAGGCGATCGGATTTGATGAGAAATTGCCCGCTCAAATTGAGACGGCCTTATATCGAATCATTCAGGAGGCATTGAACAATGTTGCAAAACATGCAGGTGCCGATAATATCGAAATCTCTCTTGAGAAAAGAAACTCGGTCATCTATGCCTCTGTTATAGATAATGGAGGAGGATTCGATTTAGAGAAAGTGCTTCACCCGGAATCCCCGGAAAGGGGTTTTGGCATTATCGGGATGCAGGAACGGGTTTCCCTTCTTGGAGGCCATATCGACATCCAATCTAAGCCTGGTTTAGGAACACACATCCACATCGAAGTTCCCTATCCAAAAACAGGGAGGGAGGATGAAGAAGATACGGGTTTTATTAGCTGAAGACCATACCATTGTCCGGCAGGGGCTGGTGGCCCTGCTCAGGTCCGAACCCGAGATCGAAGTGGCTGGAGAGGCCTCCGACGGAGTGGAGGCCGTGGATATGGCGAAGAAGCTTGTTCCGGATATCGTCCTAATGGACATTGCCATGCGGAACTTAAACGGGCTGGAAGCGACCCGGAAAATTAAAAAACTCTTTCCTCACATGAAAGTCCTGGTCCTCACCATGTATGAAAATGAGGAATGGATTTTTCAAATCCTCAAAGCGGGGGCCTCGGGCTACCTTATCAAGGATTCGGCGATGACGGATCTCATCTCAGCAATCCGGGTCGTCAACCAAGGAGACTCCTTTCTCAGTCCATCCATCTCAAAGAAGGTGATCGATGAATACATCCGGAAAGCAGAGATGGGGGAGAAAGGATACCCCGATGATCTCCTTTCCAACCGGGAAAGAGAGATTTTGCAATTGATTGCCGAAGGGAATTCCATCCCCCAGATTGCCTCCCTCCTCTGTATCAGCAAAAAGACCGTTGAAGCCCACAAGAACCACATCATGGAGAAATTGAATATCCATGACAAAGTGGGGCTTATCAAGTATGCGATCCGGATGGGACTCACCAAGCTCTGATATAAAAAGACGCATATCGCAGAGCGCCTGCCTACCGCAGGCAGGCATAGAGAATAGTGTTGCCAGCGGCCAATGTAAGGTTTTCGGACAGCTCGCCCAACCTCTCCAGTCAATTAATCCTAAGAAGATCGTAGCGTCGGCATTTATTGCCGACGGAACCCATTCGCTTTAACCGGTGAGGTTTTAAGTAAAAGGACCCTTTTAAATAGGGTCTTTTTTTTTGAAATATAGGTGAATTGACCGATAGACAAAATCTCTTTAAAAAATTAGACTCCGGGTGGACAGAAACAATGAAAAATACAATGAACAAGAAAAGATATGCGATGGCCATCGATCTCCGGCGATGCATCGGCTGCCATAGCTGCTCGGTTGCCTGTAAGGCTGAAAACCGTGTTCCCTTAGGTGTATTTCGCTCCTGGGTGAAGATTATCGAGAAAGGGAGGTATCCCAATATCACACGCCACTTCCTCCCTTCCCTCTGCAATCAATGCGACCATCCGCCCTGTGTCATCAATTGTCCGGTCCAGGCCACCTGGAAGCGGGAAGATGGAATCATCATCATCGATGAACATCGATGTGTCGGTTGTAAATATTGTCTTGCTTCCTGTCCGTACAATGCCAGATATATCAATCCTCTCATCCCTATCGTCCAGAAGTGTTACTTCTGCCATCACCGGGTCTATGCAGGTTTAGAGCCTGCCTGTGTTGAGGTCTGTCCTGCCAGGGCAAGAATATTCGGAGATCTCAATAATCCCGAAGATGAGGTGACGAAACTCCTTTCCAGGCATCCATTTCAGACACTGAAGCCGGAGATGGGGACGTATCCACAGGTCTATTATATTGCTGCGGATGCGGATGCCATGGATCCTTTCGCCGGGAGGAAGGAATGGATGTAAATATCATCTACAATATCGAGCATGAAATGCCCCTCGGGATACTGATCGCTCTCTACTTCTATCTGACGGGTTTAAGCGCTGGATCTTTTATCATCTCCACCTTTGCTTACGGATTTGGAATGGTTAAGTATAAACCCTTGGGAAAGATAGGGGTGGTGATGGCAACCCTTCTTTTAGTGATCGCTCCAATGACCTTACTCGTTGACCTTGAGCAACCTTTGAGGTTCTGGCACCTCATCCTCTATTTGAGAATTACCTCCCCAATCACCTGGGGAACCTTTCTACTAACCCTCTATCCAATGAATTGCGTGGTTTATGGCTACTTCATGTTCAAGGGAGACCTCAGAATGACCAAAATCTTCGGTCTGATCGGAATTCCCTTAGCCCTTTTGGTTCATGGTTACACCGGATTCATCCTGGCCTTGGGAAAGGCTCGGGTGTTGTGGAACACGGCTATTATGCCTCCTATCTTTCTCGTCTCAGCGATGGTCTCAGGCCTTGCGATGATGATCCTCGTAGTGATCATTAAAGATTATTTGATTCAAAGAGAAAAGAAACATGACCCAACTCTCATTTACGGGTTAGGGAAATTATTGGTAGTCAGTATCGTATTAGATCTTATTCTCATTGGGACCGATTTAACTGTTCTTCTCACCTCCCATACAGAGGCGTATAAAGCTGCTCTCATGCTTCTCCAGGGAGAGTTCAGCCGTCTCTTCTTGGGGGTTGAAGTTCTTTTAGGAGCGGTCATCCCCCTCCTCCTCCTGCTTCTGCCTTTTACAAAACGATGGATTCCGGGTCTGGCCATTGCTTCAATCCTGGTCATGATCGGGATCTTGGCCATGCGCTACATCATGGTGGTAGGAGGATTGAGCATTCCATTGAGTTGATGGAGAATAGATGTCCAGAATTAGCCGAAGGGATTTTATTAAATGGGGCGTAGGAGGGGTGGCCCTCTTAGCTACCAGACTTCCACGGGAAGGGGAGGCAGGCCCTCTTGAAAAAGGAAAGAGCGTCTCCAGGACCACTGGCCGTATCCGAAAATCGATCCCCAGTGTTTGCATGATGTGCCCGGCAAGCTGTGGGATATTAGGATATCTCGAATATGGAAAGGTGGTAAAGATTGGAGGAAATCCCCTCGATCCCAATAGCCGGGGGAGGCTCTGTGCCAAAGGGATTGCAGGGATCAACCACCTCTACAACCCTGACCGCATCCTCACCCCGTTGAGGCGGGCCGGGAAAAGAGGCGAGGGGAGATGGAAGCAGATCTCATGGGATGAGGCTTTGAATGAAATTGCCCTCCGGCTCAAGGCCATCCAGGCCGAAAAGCAGCATGATTTAATTGTCCGAAACACATGGGATTTATCCAGCAATGAGTTTGCAGGAAGATTTGCCGCCGCCTTCGGGAGCTCAACCACTTTTCAACATGCCATTTTCGAATCTCCCAATGGGGCCTTTGCCATCCAGGACATCTCTGGCTATTCCATGGGCGTGGGCGATGTGGCCCATACGCGGTACCTCCTCAATTTCGGGGCCAATCCATATGAATCCTATTTTTTATATGTTCCTTTCATTCAGCGGCTGATCGATGCGAGGATCAACCTGGGAGCAAAATTAGTCACCTTTGATGTTAGGATGTCCCAAACCGCCGGGAAGAGTGACGAGTGGTTTCCGGTCATCCCCGGGACCGATGGCATAGTGGTGCTGGCCATCGCCCATGTCATTGCCAATGAAAGCCTCTGGAACAAGGAATTCATTGAACGGTGGACCAATATCTCTCCTGCCCGGCTCTTACGGCACCTCACCCCTTATACCCCTAAAAAGGCGGAAAGTGTGAGCGGTGTCAAGGCTTCTGATATCCGGCGGATCGCAATCGAGTTTGCCCAGGCGAAACCGGCTCTGGCCATAGGAGGAGGGGGCGCCCTGAAACATATGAACGGCACTTCCAACCTCAAGAACATCCTGCTTCTGAATGCCATGGTGGGAAGCATGGATACGAAGGGAGGTTTCTTCTTCCCCCAGGGTTATCTCCTGGACCCTCCTGATCCGAGGCCTCCAAAATCAAAGAGGATGAATCCGGAATCTCAGAACCTCTTTGTCCGAGTCCATCAGGGTGCACAGCGCATAGGCGTCCTGATGACCCACATGGACAATCCTGTTTACAAAGGACCGCATTCCAAACTTATTTCCGGTGTCCTTCAGGATGAAAGCAAGATTTCTTTCCATGTTTCTATTGATCCCTTTTTTAATGAGAGTAATTTTTATGCAGACCTCCTACTGCCCGAGGCCACCTATCTTGAGCGATGGGACCTCCTCTCGCCTCCTCCGATGGAGCGGGTGCCTTTTATCGCTCTGAGACAACCCATTTTGAAACCCTTAGGCCAATCCCTCCCCTTTTCAGATATTCTTATTGAGCTTGCCCATCGAGTGGGTGGAGTGACGGAGCGTTATTTCAGATTCGGGAGGACGGAGCATTACATCGAAGCCATGATTCGTAAGATTCCCAAGCTGGTGGATGCTGGAGGAATCGATTTTCTCATTGAGAAGGGGATCTGGATAGATCGTGATCTGAAGCCCCAGAACGGGCTTCAGGAAAAGAAGAGACTGAAAACGCCTTCCGGTAAGTTTGATTTCGATCCTCTCCTCCCTGGTTATATCCCCATACCCCATCACCAGCGGTTGGGAGAGGGCGAATTTCATCTCATCACATTTCAATGGAATGTCCATTCTTACTCCCAGACGGCCAATTGCAAATGGCTCATGGAGATTGT
>DYHU01000185.1 GCA_020724025.1 Syntrophorhabdus sp.
CTTCTGGAAAGGTCTCAGGGGAGTTTCGAGGAGGCGTTTGAAAATGCCAAGTAAACCCTCTCCAACCATTTTAAAAGGAATGGCTTCAATCTTAGGATCGTCGAGATCTCCTTTCACCTCGTAGACATAAGAGAGGAAGGCCTTTTCTTTTCCCGTAAGGATATATCCTGCAATGGGAATGTGACTTAATATCGTATCGACGGTGCCCAGCGGATGAACCCCCACCTTTGTATCGATCAGATTCTTGCCCAGATCGACTTTTCCGATTGCTGTGATCCTCATGGCATCGCTATCGACCAGGAAATCCTCTGTGGAAGCGATTCCATCTTTAACCTGAAGGGTTGCAGAGATCCGTTGGTAGGGAAGCCCTTTGGTCTTCAGATCGGGAAGCCTTCCCTTAAAGAGCTGGGAGACATTGAGGATTGAAAAGATTTTGGCCAGAATGTTACCCCTTTCGATTACTCCGTTTTCCAGCTCGAGTCTTAAACCTCCCTGGAGAGACTCTTTGACTTTCTGGAAATTCTCTCCTTCTCCTCTGAGTTGCACCTGATCGATATAGACTCTCCCTGTCGCCAACATATTCTCCTCTTCCTCTCTCTTGAGAAGGGCCCGGAGAAAGGCTGTTGCCTCCATGTGAGAGAGACGCGGCTTGATCTCGAAGCGTATTCCTTTGCCGACGGGCTCCAACCAGCCTTCGCCCCAGAGGTCCCCTCCATTGGCCTTCAGTTGAAAAGGACGGATCATTAACTTTCCATCCGCCATCTTCATTTCGAATTTTAGGTCCTGGAAATGAAAATTTCGATACCTTCCTTTTTCGACATCGATCTTACCTTCGATCGCCCAGAGGGAGAGCCATTCCCTGATCTTCTCAAAAGAGGCAGGAGTTGTTTTTTCTCTCTCCGGAAAGAGAGAATCAAGGTCAAGGTGGGTGGAAGAGAGATGAAGGGAGAGTCGCCTGACGTTCCCCGCGCTGGTTTCGCTGGATCCTGTTTGAGGACGGGAGGAGGCCCCGGAGAGGGTAAGCGAAGAATCTCCCAGCCTTCCCTTCAATCCATCCCATTGAATCTGTTGAGGGAAGAAGAGAATCCTGCCTTCGATCTGGGAGAGGGGAACGGGAATCTTTCGGTGCCGGAGAGAGATTCCTTTGAGTAAGATTTCCCCTTCCCTGATGGCGTTCATCCCCTGTTCCATCCTTCCTGACCAGTTCAGACGAAGCTCCGCTCCTCCGGCGAGATCCTGAATCCCATCCACCTGAGTTCGCATTGAGTCAGGAAAAAGGGGCAATGAAAGCAGGCTGTAAATATATTTCAGATCGATCGAACCGGAGGCGGAGAGATTCAACTCTCCCTGTCTTACGGTTCCGTCCAGGAGGAGAGAGGAGTTTAAGGATTGTATCTTTAACTTTGAAAAAATGGCCCCGAGGTTGCTAATGGAGAGGGAACCGTCTCGAAAGAGAAGCGGGTGAGAAACTCCTTTCAGAAGGAGTGAGGCTTCCCTGGGGAGAAATTCCAGCTCGTAGGAGAGGGGTTGAAGGGGTGCGGCTTTTCTTCCTTTGAACGAGAGCTGACCTGCTCCCGATAAACTTTTAATATCTTCTGTCTTGGAACGGATCTCTTTCGAAAGGAGAGGGGATTGGGAGAGGGCAAGAAGGTTTTTCAGATCAACCTTTCCTTTGGCTGTGATCTCAGAAGCCCCTCCTCTCTTTAATAAGCCCGCCATGAGGAGGGATGAATTTCCAAATTCTACTTTTGCTCCTGACCACTGGAAGTCCTCGTTGGAGAGGTCCACTCTCCCCTCTCCGATGAAGACCGGCAAGGGAATTTGAGAATGGGTCAGGTGAATTTTTGACAGAAGATAGCTCCCTTGATGCTGAAAACGGAGGGGGGATTTCAATTTTCCTTTGACCGAGATATGATATTGCGCCTTGCCCGAAAGGGAGGTGATGGGTTCAAGACCCTTTGTCATCTCCGTGTCATCGGCAAAGACATCGGTCTTGAGCAGGGAGGAAAGATCTGCCACATGGAATTGGCCTTGCCCCTGAATGGCAAGAGTGGGAACCTGAAGCAGTTCATAGAAGACTCCATGGGCTCCCTCGATACTCGAATGGAAGACTTTTCCGTTCACTTCTTTTAAATGGAGATGGCCTCCTTTGAAGAGGAGGTTTCCTTTCAGTTCCTCAAGGGCGGGCAGATTCCATGGAAGTTTCAATCGAGCGTTGTTGACCTTCATCTCCACCGTCAGGACATGACCATTGTGGAGCTCATCGCAGTGATCAATCTCCGGAATCTTTCCCGAAAGCTTAACGGAGAGGATCTGTGCCGGACCCCTTCCCTCGGCACGGAAAAGGGGATCGGAAACGCTCGGAGCGATGATCCGGAATGGGATAAACCTCCTTCCATCTGCGATGTCGAAGACATTGCTCGAGGCCTCCGCATCGAGGCCCATTCCTTCTGTCCCGATTCCATAAATCTTGCCTTTTCCGCTGACCTTTATCTCGGGCAGTTCGATCGAAAACCTTGGAACCTCAAACGTCTGTCTGTCATACATCGCCTGGAGGTCGAGGTTGATCCATTTGGGGGTGAAAAGGTAGGCAAAAACCTTTGGGTGATCGTAGGTCACCTCCCTGAATCGGACCTTAGCAGAGGCATTAAAAGGTCCCGAGAGGTCTCCCTGGTAACGGCCTTTCAGATCGAGAATTCCTGCAACCTTATTCATGGGAAGAAGGGGTTTGAGATAAGACCAGAAGTGAAAGACCTCGATGCCTTTTATCTCCACCTCGGCATTGACCCTTCCCTTTGAGAGATCCATCCCTTCGGGGATGTCTTCGATTGTTCCGGAGACGGAGAATTTTCCTTCCCTTTTTGAATGGAGGATCTTGCCGCTCACATGGAAAGGAAAGGGCCTGCCGAAAGAGATCTTTGAGAGATGGAGTTCGAGGGATCGGATCTCTGTCAGAAGAGGGGCGCCGTCAAAGGATTCATCTGAAAAGGAGAGCTCTCCGGATCGAATGGATAGAGAGCCTCCGAAGAGGGTGGAGAGGGTCTCGATCATCTTTCTCTGGGTGGACTTCAGCTCCTCTCCGGTTAAAGGGGTGTCAAAAAAATTGAATCTTCCGTTTCTGTCCCGGGAGAGACGCCCCACGGGTTTCTCGAGAGTGATGCGCTTCCATTTGACTTCCCTCCTCAACAGAGGAAGGGTCTTTGCCGTCAAAATCAACCTTTTTGAACGAAGGAGATCGAAGGATTGGGAGCGGTCTTTGATCCGGAAGTCTTCGAAAGCAATTCCTATCCCCCCCCAGAAACCGATTTTTGTCTCTCCAAAGGTGACCTCCCTGCCGAGTTGAGAGGTGAGTGATTTTTGAACGGCGTTGCGGTAGAGATTGGGGTCGAAGAGATAATGGATCGTCCAGAACAGGAGTATTCCCACGACTACGACGGGAATCAGGATCCACAGAAGGAATTTTTTATTATGATGGCTCATCCGCCCCTCTATAGAGGAAATAGTTGGGAGACGGTAGTCTCGTAGTTTGATAGTCCAATAGTCTCATTGTCGCAAACTAAAGTGCCTAAAGTGAACTAAAGTTTCAAAGTGACTAAAGTTGCAAGTGGCAAGATGCGGCTTTTAACTTTAGATCACTTAAGTCACTTATAACTTTAGTCACTTCAAAAATGACTATCCGACTAACAGACGAATCGACTATGCGACTAATGACTCCGAACTCCGAACTGTGAACTACGAACTCTTAATGGCATGGGCCAGGGTGAGGACATCGACCCGCCCTGCCCCGGCTTTCAACAATATCTTCGAACATTCGCTGACCGTTGCACCGGTCGTGTAAACATCATCGACCAGAAGGATCGATTTCCCCTTTATCTCTTCATCTCTTTGAATATGGAAGGAGCCCCTTACTCCCTTTTCCCTCTCTCCGCCGCTCAGATTGACCTGGGGGGTGGTAGGGAGCCTCTTCTGGAGCAACCTCTTCGAGTACGGGATCTGGGTTCTCCGGTTTAATTCCTTTACGAGAAGGAAAGCCTGGTTAAATCCCCGTTCCCTTAAGCGCTTTGGGTGAAGCGGAACAGGGATGAGGAGGTCGAAAGAGTTGGGATTCCAATAACGCCGGAATCCTTCAACCAATTTCTCTCCGAAGAAGGAGGTGAGGTAGCTCTTCTCTTCATACTTCCATCGGTGGATCGCTTCCCTGAGAGGCCCTTCGTAAACTCCCAGAGCCCTTGCCATTGTAAAATATTTTCCCCTGGTCAGACAAGCGCCGCAGAGATGGTTCTTGATCTCCCTGGAGAGAAAAGGAACTCCGCAGTGGGTGCACAGCGGCGGCTCAATCCACCGGATCTTCGAGAGGCAGTCCGGACAGATTCCCCGTTGGCCTTCTTCTAAGAATTTTCCACAACAGTAGCATTGGGAAGGCAATAAAAACTGGAGAAATCTTTCAGCATTGAAACGCATTCATTCAAATCTTGGAGATCCCCCTTTATCTTTCTTCGAGGGGGAAGAAGGCCCTGCCGGAAAAGGGACGAGGGGGAGGAAGCGGGGAGATAATCTCTTCAACCTCTTTGATGGTGTAGGTGGACCACCGGTGGCATTGAGGGCAGTAGGCCACCCATTCCTTCGATTCCCTTTCGCAGACATTGCAGACGAAGGGGAGATAGGATGTCCCACTCAATTCGAAGGTCTTCTCAAACTCCTGGGCTGCCCGGCTGAAGTCTTTCTTATGGAGATAGATCTCCGCAAGAAGTCGGTGAATGGCTGGAAAGTCCTTCTGTTTCAAACTAATGGCATGAATTTCTTCCAGCGCTTCGTCCAGCATCTCCAGCCTTAAACAGAGTTTGGCATAGAAGAAGGCGAGCATCCAGTTGTCCGGATTGTCGGTCATGGTCCTTTGATAGATACGCAGGAGAGTGCTCGGATCCTCCCTGTTGAGATAGAGCTCTTCCAATCGGAGGATGAAGATGATCGATTTGAACCGTCGGAAGCTCTTTCCCCAGACCTTTCCTGCAGAGGCCCATTTACCCACCCGGAGATAGATGTCGCCCAACAAGACAAAACCGGGTTGAAAGGTTTTTTCATCCCGGACGATCTCTTTGGCCTCTTTCAGGGCGTTCTCAAGATCTTCCTCGTCGCCTCTGTTTAGAAGATCCATTGCATGTTCATATTTCAAGCCCAGATAGAAGAAGTTCTCCTCTTCTTCTGTCGGTTTTCCCCTTGCCAGCTTGGATATCGACTTCTGGACCCGGATCGCTTTTTCCCATCTCCGGCTGTTCCGATAGATCTCCCTCAGACCCTTCAGCGCTCTGAGATTGGCCTCATCCAGACCGAGGGCGCGCTTTAAGGTTTGGATGGCTTCATCGAAACGCTTCATTCGCAGATAGATTTCCGCCTGACGGAGAGGGATCTCCACATTCTTGCTATCGATCCATCGTGCCCTTTCCAGCCAGTGGAGGGCCTCTTCATCATTTCCTTCTTTGACCGAGATCTCCGAGAGCTTTAAATAGAGATCTTTCTGAAAGGGATCGCTCTTCAGGACCTCCGTAAAGTGGGCCTTGGCCCTGGCCAGATTCCCCCGGAGGAAATCCTCCATCCCTTTGTTCAGCTCCTCCTTAATGGATTGCTCCTTCTTTCTCTTCCGCGATTGGCGATAGCCCTCGATGGCGCGCTTGGCATCCCTTGCCAGGGTGCTGATGAAGACGAGCAAGGCGCCCAACACAAAGGAGGTGATCATGAGGGTGGAGAGATCGGTGGGGATGATCTTTCCAAAGAAGTGGAATTGGACATCTAAGGGATTGGTCAGAGAGAGCCAGCAGAAGATGGAAATCAGGCTCAGAATGATAATGAAAAGCAGTTTCACCAGCATCTCTTAGAGTCTCCCCTTTTCCATCTTTGACAGACAGGCCACACAGTACTTTGCCACCGGCCGGACCTCAAGCCTTTTCAAGCTGATAGATTCTCCGCACTCTTCACAGATTCCATAGGTGCCGCTCCCTATATGATCGAGCGCTTCATCCACCTCCTGGAGTCTCATCCGTTCATTCTCATTGAGGCTGAGCAGGATCTGTTTGTTATAGATATTGGCCGCCTCATCCCCTATGTCCTGGATCCCATCCTGTCCCATCTCCTGGGAGGACACATAAGTCTGTTTGACCTCCCCCACGATCTGTTCCCTCTCCTTGAGCAGGATCTTTTTGAACCGGGACAGGGCCCTTTTATCAATCTTATCTATCCTTTTCTCTATCTCCTTCTTTAAGGGATTCATCTTTTTTTTCTTGACGATCCTTTTCTTCCCCTCTTTTTTTATGGGATTGATCTTTTTTTTCGAATTTTTCGAAACCACCCTTTTTTTAGCCAATCTCCGCTCCCAGTTGAAGCTCGATGCAAGGCGCATCGCTCCATATTCCTTCTAAATCATAGAACTTTCTGGTCGGTTCCAGGAAGATATGGACGACCACATCGTTGTAATCCATGAGAACCCATTTCCCATGGGCCGCCCCCTCCTGGCCGAGGGGCCGGATCCCCTTCTTTTCAAGGGTCTCCTCAATCGCTCTGGCAATGGCTTGGACCTGACGATCCGATTTGCCGGTGCAGAGAAGGAAGTAATCGGTCACGGAGGAGATTCCTTTCATCTCCAGAAGAACCGGGTCCAGAGCCTTCTTTTCAATCGCCGCCTTCAGGCAAAGAAGCGATTTTGTTTTTGAGTCGGTGGCCATATCCTCCGATAACGATGGTTTTGAGTGTAGCATTATACCAGAAAAAATAACGATGGCAATAAAAAAATGAAAAATATGAAAAAATATTTTTCCCCCGGTTACCCCCTCTTCCGGTAAAGACCATGTTTAAGGATATAGACTTCTGTTTCAGAAGGGATAAGATACCTCACCGACTCTCCTTTCTCGATCAACTCCCGGACCTTGGTCGAGGAGATGTCCAGGAAAGAGATCTCTTTGAAAGTGAGATGGTATCCCGAGAAATGAACCCAGACCCTCGTTTCGAGATCATATTGAAACGAAGAAGTCAGAGAGCCTGGAAGCTGAGAGGCGACAGGCGTTTTATGGAACCCTGGCCGGGCCATCACGATGAAATGGCAGAGGGTAAAGAGGTTTTGAAAATCCTTCCAGGTCTCTATCTCCACAAAGGCATCCCCTCCCAGGATGAAAAAGAGGGTATCCGTGCACCCCTCATGAAAATGGCGGAGGGTGTCGATCGTATAGGATTTTCCCGGCCTTGAGAGCTCGATGTCAGAGATGGAGAAGTATGGATTGGAGGCAACGGCCAGTCTCACCATCTCCAGCCGGTGCTTCGCATCGATGATCTCCTCCGCGGCCTTATGGGGGGGGAGGGCTGACGGGATAAAGATGATTTCATCCAGGCGAAAGGCCTCCCGAATCTCCTCCGCTCCCCTGAGATGCCCCAGGTGGATGGGGTTGAAAGTGCCCCCGAAGAGACCAATCCTTTTTTTTGGTGACACAGCTTTCTTTTCTATCTCCGCTCTCCTCCCATCACTAGTTTTTTATTTCCACCTTTCTGGAATAATGGAATGATGGAATAATGAGTTAGAAATTACGCAACCATACAATCTTCTTGTATTGGTTGTTCCAATATTCCATGATTCCAATATTGATGAACTCGTAAAAAGTCGTCATTCCCGTGAAAACGGGAATCC
>DYHU01000186.1 GCA_020724025.1 Syntrophorhabdus sp.
TAAACAAATATGGCTATTCAGACTGACGGAATCGTCATCAAAAACAAAAAAATAAAATCAATCTATTTCCTGCTGGAAATCGACTGCCCATCTATTGCCGATGAAACGAAACCCGGACAGTTTGTCATGCTCAGAACTTCCGATAATACCCACCCTCTTCTGAGACGCCCCTTTTCCATTTACAAGAGTTATTCGACTCACCATTCCAGGAAAGGAAAAAGAGGTCATCTTTTCATTTTATACAAAAAGGTGGGTATAGGCACCCGGAAGATGGTGGCCTTCAAAAAGGGGCAGAGAGTTAATCTGATGGGCCCCCTGGGTAACGGATTCACCCTTCCCCCCCTCCCCTTTTCAACCCCGAGTATTTTAGTCGGCGGAGGGGTAGGCATGGCTTCTCTTTCTGCCCTGGAAGAGGCATTGCGTTCGAGAAAATTATATGTTTTTATCGGCGGAAAGACCAAAGACGATATCTTATGTGAGGATGACTTCCGGAACGGAAAAGCCTCAAAAGTCTTCGTCGCAACGGAAGACGGAAGCCAGGGCAAAAAAGGAACCGTAGTGGCCCTTCTTCTTTCGGAAATCAAGAGGTTCGATAAAAGTCAACCTTACTATGTCTATATTTGCGGACCGGAGGAGATGTTAAAGGCTCTATCAAAGAGGATCAAATCGAAGAAATGGATCATCCAGGCCTCTTTGGAAGCCCGTATGGGATGTGGGATCGGCGCCTGTTGGGGATGTGTGGTGAAAACAAAGGACACCCTCACGCCCTACCAACGCGTTTGCAAAGATGGCCCTGTCTTTCTTTTGTCGGAGATCGTCTGGAAATGAAGATGAAAACGGTTCGTCATCCTGACTTATCCGTCCGTATCGGAAAGATAGAACTAAAAAATCCGGTGATCGTCGCCTCAGGGACCTTTGGGTATGGGCAGGAGTTTGAAGACTTTATGGACCTGAGCCAACTCGGAGCCATCATCCCCAAGGGGATATCCTTGAACCCCATGCCCGGAAATCCCCCTCCAAGAATTTTTGAGACCAGCGGAGGAATCCTCAATTCCATTGGCCTTCAAAACCCCGGCTTTCAGGCTTTCGCCAAAGAGAAACTTCCCTATCTAAAAAAGATAAAAACGAACCTGATCATCAACTTTTTTGGAAAGACTCAAAAGGAATATGTCCAATTGGCCAGACGATTGGATGACCTTCCCGGTGTTTCCGGTTTAGAGATGAACATCTCCTGTCCCAATGTGAAGGAGGGAGGAATCATCTTCGGTTCCGATCCCAAAATGACCAACCGACTGGTATCAGAAGTAAGAAAATCCATCCAACGACCCCTCCTCGTTAAGCTTTCGCCCAATGTCACCGACATTGCGGCCATTGCCAGAAGCGCAGAGGAAGGGGGTGCGGATGCGGTCTCCCTCGTCAATACCTTTAAGGCGATGGCGATAAATATCCACACCAGAAAGCCTGAATTGGGAAACGTAATGGGGGGGCTTTCGGGACCGACGATTAAACCGATTGCCCTGAGAATGGTCTGGGAAGTCTTTCAGGCGGTAAAAATCCCTGTCATCGGGATAGGCGGAATCATGAAGGCAGAGGATGCGATCGAATTTATTCTCGCGGGAGCCTCTGCCGTCCAAATCGGAACAGCGAATTTGATCAATCCAAAAACAGGGGTGGAAGTAATTGCGGGGATAAATCAATATCTGATCAAAAACAAAATCGGCTCTATCCGGAACTTAATCGGCCTCTTCAAAGTTTGATGAACTCGTAAAAAGTTGTCATTCCCGTGAAACTTGTCCTCGAAGGTATCAATCGGGGAACGGGAATCCAGACGCCGTCCCTGCGAAAGCAGGGAACCATAAAACATCTGGGTTCCTGTTTTCACAGGAAACACTGGATTCCTGCCTGCGCAGGAATGACAGAAAGTCGCCTTTTCAGACTTTTTACGAGACCATCAGATCTGATCTTTAATGACTTTGGGTGAAATAAAGATCAACAAGTCTTTTCTCGCATCCGATTTTGCTTCTCTCTTGAACAGCCAGCCCAGCAAAGGAATTTTGCTCAAGAGGGGGATGCCTTCCGTCCCTTCGCTCTTATCAATAGAGTAAACGCCAGCGATGACGACCACTCCGTTATCTTTGACGAGCACTTCGGTGATGGCCTCTTTCTTGTCAATACTAGGGACGTTATCGACCGTACGGGCCCAATCCGGAGCATCTTTTTTAGCCTTGATCGTTAGTTTAACGTGTCCATCGTTCGTCACAAGGGGGGTCACCGTCAATTTAAGGTTAGCATCGATGAAGTCTGTGGTAATGGTTCCTTCCGTGGTTAATTTCCGGTAAGGAATTCGCAAGCCCTGTTCGATCGAAGCCTCCTTATTATGAAGCGTAGCAATCTTGGGGCTGGAGATAACCTTTGTGTCGCCTTTATTTTCGTGGGCGGAAATGGCGACATCCAACTGCCTCAGTCCGTAGATCGAGGTGAGAAGAAATTCAATCACCCCTGCTGTTCCGGTCCCGGCCACGCCTGCCTGGGCAATCGCAGGAAGGTCGACGATCTTGCTCGTGCCAGACCCCAGGGTTGTTCCGATCGATGTTCCGGGTGTGGTGCTTGGGGTATCTAAGCCGCCTCCGACGATCACCTGTTTTGAAACTGTTCCATCCTTTTTAGATTGTGCATAGGTTTCAAAACCCCATGACACCCCCAATTCTCTCTGGAATCCCACGCTGGCCTCAACGATCCTCGCTTCGATCAACACCTGAGGCGTCTTTGTGTCAAGCGATTTCACCAAATTTTTAACTGCGGGAATGTTTCTCGGAATATCTTTGATGATTAAAATATTGGTCCGATCATCCACCTTGACATCCCCGCGCTCGCTTAAAACCCCTTTAATCTGCGGGATGATGTCCTTTGCTGTGGCGTAGTTGATTGGAATCAATTCCGTTACCATATCCTCCAGTCTCTCTTTGGCTCGTTTCGCCTCCAGCCGGGCCTGGCTCTCCCTGTTCAGGGCTTCAAAAGGTGCGATCCGGATCACATTTCCGACCTGAACCATCCCGAGCGATCGGGCCTGTAAGATGACATCGAGGGCTTGATCCCATGGCACATCGACCAATCTCATCGTGATCTTTCCTGACACATCATCCGCCGTGATGATGTTAAAATTGCTCACCTCCGCAATCAACCGCAAAATATTCTTGATGTCCGCATCCTTAAAATCAAGGGATATTTTCCTCCCCGTATACATCCTTTCCAAAACACCTTCTTCAGCAGGCTTGGCGACCGCAGGTGGAACAGGTTTTTCTTCAACCTTTGCCATCACCTTCTCTTCTATCTTGGCTTCAGTGACCGGCTTTTCTTCCACTTTCTTTACTTCCACCTTCACCTCTTCTTTAGGGGGAACTGGCTCTTTGGGAGGGATGGGAGCCTCTAATTTCGTCACAACCTTCTTGGGTTTTTCAATATCAATAAAGAGGGTATTGCCTTCCTTGGTGGCTTCATAGGGTGTCTCTTCTCTCAATTTAACCAATATCCTAATATCATTCTTTACGTTCTTGATGTCAATATAATTCACGGCGCTATCGAACTCGGTAGTATTCATTCCCCTCTGAAGATGTTTCGGGGCAAAGGCGTTCTTGATATCTATGGCGATCGTCTTTTCCGAAACACGATAGGTTTCAAATTGGGGGTCCTCGCTCAGCATAACAGCAATTCGTGATTTATTATCGATCTGTTTAAAATCGATCTCTTTCAAAGCGATTTTTCCTCTTACCGGCTTTACGGAAGACTCAGGAGAGGGCGAGGCGGCTTTCTCTTTTACTGTTGGAGAAGTCGAAGAGGCCAACTGTAATTTGGGTGCGGATAACTTTTCAGCCCCCTTCTCCTGCAGTAAAATCTGAGGTTCAGAGGGTTGGGGGACATTTCCGAGAGAGACGACCAGTTTATCGTCTATTCGATTGATCTGGTAAGCCGGAAGTTGAGGTCTCGATGAGTCGAAGACCAATCTCAATTTGTCTTGATGTTGCCCGATTCGGACCTCTTTGATGAACGGATTCGATATCCGGATGGACTTTTTCGGGTACTGAGTTCCTACTTCCCAGATATCCAGGACCAAACGCGGGGGACCATCCAGTTTAAATAAATTGTAGTTTTCAACTTTTCCGTCGGCCAAAATATTAAAGGCAATATAGTCCTTTTTCTCCTCCAGAGAGAAGTCGATAATCTCTTTCGCCTTATGGGTCTTTTCAGGGACGGAAGCCACTGCGGCAGGGAGAGAGGGAGGGGTAGCCTCTTTTTTCGTTTCAGGAGAAGATAGCTCAGCCTCCTTTACCTTTTCAATCACTTCCTCCTTTTTTGCTTCCTTTGTCTCTACGATTTTCTTTACTTTTTCAATATCAATAAAAACATTTCTATCTTCCCTTGAGATGTTGTAATGGGTCATCTGAAGAAGACCGATTTCGATCCGGCCTTTATCGTCATATTGAGTGGTGAGAACCTCTGAAATTGTCCCGTTGTCAATCTTCAGACCATTCTTTACCTGTTTAAGGTCGATATTGGGGAGATCCACCACAATTTTTAATGGTTCCTGGGAGAGTTTATAAAGAGGAGGAGGGAGGGTTTCCGACCCTTCAATATGAACTCTTGTAAATTTCTCTTCTTCCGTAAAAGCGATCTTTTGAATGATGGATGGATTCGCCTTCGCTACCGAGACAGCCACGGGCGAAGCCTCGGACGGAGTTTTTATCACATCCCCTCCTGTGGCACAACTACTGATGACCAGTGAGATTAAGGTGATAAAAACCACTCTAAAAATCAGAAAAGATTTCATGACTCTCCCCCTTCTTCGATTTTGTGAAGAAATAATGAAACCTCGCTCTTTTTGGCGTGGCCCAAAACATCCTGATAGAGTTCTTCGATGATGACTCGATCTTTTAAAATTTTCGTGACCTTCCCGTCATTCTTCCCGATTTCGGTTCCCCTTTTTATAAAATATCCTCTCCCGGCTGAATCTTCGACTAAAGCGACATTCCCCTCTGGTGTGGAGATAATGGCAACCAATTTTAACTGGCTGATATCATACTTCTGTAAAGGGGTTAACGGAGTCGTTCGGGTTAACTCCCTGAGCGGTGTCAATTGGATGAAGGGTTTAAAGGGATCCGGTTTGCCCACGGGGTTGTATTGATATTCTTGTTCTTCCTTTTTTTCAGAATCTTTTTTCTCAGCGACCTTGACCGGCTCCACCTTTTTGGCCACCTCTTTTGGAACTACTCCTTTGGGTGGAGGAGGGGGTACTGTTCCCCCTCCACAGCTTGCCACAAAAAAGAGCAGACCGAATATCACCCATCCAACATAAAATCTATTTCTTTCTCGGACCATCGATGTCGTCTCCCTTTTCCTTTGTCTCTCACTTTCCCGCTGTTTTCCCCTCACTTTTCTTTTCCTCGCTTTTCCTTTCCATGAACCGGTAGGTAGTGATGAGACAGGATGTTTTAATGACAATATCTGTTTCCCTCCCTTTTAACTCCTTGGCTCGGGTCATATTGAAGTCAACCACATTTATAATTCTTGGAAGTTTACCGATCTTATCAAAGAAAAGTCCAGTATTATGATAACTCCCCAACACCACCAGATCGATAGGAACCCTTGCGTAGAACTGCTGGGGTTCTTCGGGTTTTGGCTTGAAGAGGGTGAACTCCAGATTGGATTCTTTGCCCAGGCGAGAAATGCTCTTCAAGATTTCAGGAATCTCTTTCTCATTGGGGAGTTGGGTCAGCGCATTCGTCAGTTCTGCATTCAACTTCTCAACCTGACCTTTGAATTTTTCCAAATCCCTTGTGATCATCTTCCCTTCATTCAACTCCTTCATCAATTTATCCATCTCTGACCTTAATACCTTCAAATCATTCTGCACCGGAATGAAAAAAACGTAAAAATAGATTCCCGTGATGACGCATAACATCCCGATTAAAATCAAGATTTTTTTTGATGACGGGAGCTTTAGAATTGAATCTACCGTAATGGCCATCTCCTCCCCCTTTTACATTGAGATGATTTCACATGAGAGAATGAATTTTTTTAATTTGATTTTGCTCTGTTCCACCTGTTCGCTTACAATTAAATCAACATTTTTGAAGAGTTTAGACTTCTTCAGATTGGTCATAAACTGGACGATGGTCTCATCATCCAGAGCGATTCCTTCGATCCCTAATTTCGATCCTTCTTTCTTCATTGATTCCAGCTGGAGTTTCTCCGGTTTATCGACACTGATCTCATCCAGAACTCTTACAGGAGTTTCCTTGCCCTTTCTTAATGAGTTGATGATGTTCAACTTGTCCTGTAAAGTTTTTTGTGCCTCCTTGGCCTTGTTGACCTCGGTCGTTAAAGACTTATAGTAAGCGATATCTTTTTTAGCCTGTGAGATCTGGGCCACCATATCCTCTTTTTCTTTCCCAATTTTCCAATGAAGGCCGGCCAATAGGGCTAACAAGAGTCCCACAGAAAGGATGAGGATCACAAACTCCTTTCTCACTCCGACCTTCTTCTTCTCTTTTCTCGTCAGAAGTAGATTGATCTTGATCATCTATCCCCTACCTTTCGGGTGGCGAGTCCGACCCCCACAGCCATCATCGGCCCGATTTCCCTTAAATATTCGAGGTCGAAGTTCTTTTCGCTATACTCGATCTTTTTAAATGGGTTGACGATTTCAACGGGTATGCCGATCTGCTGCTGCAAGACGATATCGAAGTCTTTAATCTTCGATCCTCCTCCGCTTAAATACAGTTTGCTGATTTTCTCATAGGTCGTTGTGGATTGGAAAAATTCTATGGAGTTTCCTATTTCGATCGCTAAAGATTCCGAGGCTGACTTTAAAACCTCCTGGATGATCGGCTGGGAAGTGGCGTCAATCTTACTTCCCACCTTAATCTTTTCCGCCTCTTCGTAATCGATATGGAGCTGCCTCTGAATCTCTTCGGTAATTTGATTTCCTCCCTTAAAGATGTCTCTTGTAAAAGCGGTCATATTGTTTTTAAGGATATTAATGTTGGTGATGCTTGCTCCCACATTGGCCATCGCTACGGTTTCCTCTTTTTCGACCTCATAATTCACTGAAAGCATATTCTCTATTGCGAAAGCATCGACATCAATGATGACCGGATTTAATCCCGACTCGATGATGACGGAGACATAATCGTTGATGATGTCCTTTTTGGCAGCCACCAATACCACATCCATGACCTCCGGGTTTTCAGAACTTGAGCCAAATATCTGGAAGTCGATGTTCACATCATTGATGTCGAATGGGATATAACGCTCCGCTTCCCACTGAATCGATTCTTCCAATTCGGAATCCGACATCAAAGGGAGGGCAATCTTTTTTACGATCACCGAATGGCCGGAGACGGAGGTGATGACATCCTTTGTCTTGGCCTTTGTATTGCCGATCAATTCACGGATGGTATCGATAATGGTCACCGAGTCCATTAATGCCCCATCCACGATCGCTTCCGGGGGCAATGGGGCAATCCCTAAGTTTAGCAATTTATAAGTGTTTTTACTCTCTCCCAATTCAACCAGTTTAATCGAACTGGACCCTATATCCAAACCAATGACTCCCTTTTTTCTTCCCAAAATCATATGATCTACCTCAATTCTTTCA
>DYHU01000187.1 GCA_020724025.1 Syntrophorhabdus sp.
ATGGTCTCTCTTATCTTATTGCCTGCCTTCGTCTTGGGACAGGGTTTAACCGACACAGAAGTCGTGATCGGACTGACCACACCCCTCTCTGGACCCGCCGCCTTATGGGGAGTTACAGGGTTTGGAGCGCAGGCTTGGGCAAAATACATTAATGATCAGGGAGGGGTCCATGGTAGAAAGATCACGGTCATCCTGAAAGACGATGCCTATCACCCGGCCCGCGCCATGGCCAATCTGCAAGAGATGAAGGGAAAGGTCTTCGCCGTCACCGCCCTTCTTGGAACGGCTGTGGTCAGTGCCTGCAGGGATTTCTTTCCCGAAAACAAAATCCCATTGATCCTCCCTTATGGAAATACGCGGATGTTTGTGGACTATCCAAAGGAAAAGCTTCGTTACATCTTTGTCGCCTATCCTGACTATGAGGATGAGGCAGCTTTTTTTACCTCTTATGCCTTGCGAAACATGGGCACCAAAAAAATTACCCTTTTCTATCAGAACGATGATTATGGAAAGATGGCGATAGAGGGTGTAAAGAGGACTCTCAAGGAGATGCCAGGTAAAGGTGAGTTGGTGGCCACTGTCCCTTATGAAGTCGTTGAGAGGGCCCTTGGAACCCACGCATTAAAGCTTAAAGAATCAGGTGCGGATACCGTGCTCCATTACACCACCATGAGTCACGCAGCCCTCATCCTTAAGGAGATGGCTAAAATAGATTATAAGCCAAAGTCGATCTTCTCCTTCCCGATGGGAGACCCCATCATGTATAAGATCGCTGGAGAGGTTTGGGAGGGCGTTTATGTGGCTGCACCGGCAAACTCAGGTGTTCCAGGGTCTGAAAGGGAGGCTGATAAGGTTGCAGAGATTATAAAGAAATATGACCCAAATATTGCTGGCAAAGAGTATCTCGGCGTCTTCGGAGCGGTCTCCATGATGTATGTGGTGGAAGGCCTTAAAAAGGCCGGCAAAAGCCCCACAGCGGATAAGATGATTAAGGGCCTTGAGAAGATCAAGAACTGGAAGCCTGAGGGCCTTGGAGCCCCGGCCACTTTTGATGAAAACCGCCACATGGGTGTGAGCGGCGTTCGCCTGATGCACGCAAGAAAAGGTGAGCACGTCCCCATCACTGACTTTGTGGTCTTTAAGCCAAGATTTTAACTCTATGACTCTTCTTAGAATCGATGATCTCGTCATCGGCTTTGGCGGGATCAGGGCTCTGGCTGGTATTGATCTCCAGGTGGAGGAAGGCGAGCTCCTTTCGGTCATCGGCCCTAATGGATCGGGAAAGACCACCCTTTTTAACTGTATTTCAGGTGTTTACAATCCCGATCGGGGCGAAATCCTCTTCAACGGGGAGAGTCTTTTGGGATTCTCCCCAGACTCCATTGCTCATTGTGGCATTGCCAGGACATTCCAGAACCTCCGCCTCTTCCTCCACACCACTGTTCTCGACAACCTTCTGCTGGGCCGACACATCAAATTTCGGAGAAATCCCATTTATGCCTTGTTAAGAATGAGGAAGGAGGAACTCCGCCATCGGGAAATGGTGGAGGAGATCATCGATTTTCTGGACCTCCAGGCATTCCGTAAATCCCGGGTCATCGATTGCCCCTATGGGATTCAGAAGAAGGTTGAGCTGGGGCGAGCCTTAGCCCTTGAGCCCAAGTTGTTATTGCTGGATGAGCCGGTCTCCGGCCTGACGACGGAAGAGAAAGAGGAGTCAGCCTACCGGATTGGTGAGATTCGAGGCCGTTTCCATATCACCATCCTACTTGTGGAGCATGACCTCCGGATCGCCTCACGACTGGCGGATCGAATGGTAGCCTTCAACTACGGACAGAAGATTGCTGAGGGAAGCCCGGAGCAGGTCCAGAGAGATCCTGAGGTCATCCGGGCCTATCTGGGGGAAGAATGACTCCTCTTCTTAAGATTACGAGTATCGAAACGCTCTACTTTGACCGAATCTATGCCCTTCAGGGCATTTCTCTTGAAGTGAAGGAGAAGGAGATATTTGCTGTCTTAGGTCCCAATGGCGCCGGTAAGACAACGCTTCTCAAGACGGTCGCAGGCCTCCTTAAGGACCAACCCAGAAAAGGGACGATCGATTTTTCGGGACGCCGAATCACCCGTTTACCTCCGGAGAGGATCTCTGTCTTAGGAATCGTATATGTCCCTGAAGATCGAGGGCTCTTTCGAGAATTGACTGTAAAGGAGAATCTCGACATCGGCTGCTGGGGAAGAAAGGAAGGGATCATGGACGATCTCTCTTTTGTCTATTCCCTATTCCCGATCCTCCAAGAGAGAAAGACCCAGCAGGCTGAGACCCTCTCTGGAGGGGAGCAGCAGATGCTTGCCATTGCCAGGGCATTGCTCCGGAGGCCGCGACTCCTGATGCTCGATGAACCATCCCTTGGACTTGCCCCATTGGTTGCCCGGCACGTCTACGAGGCATTGACCCAGATTAGCCAGGCAGGTACGACCATCCTTATCGTGGAACAGAATGCCAGGCTGGCATTGAAGATCGCCCATTACGGATATATCCTTGAAGCAGGAAGGATTGTCCTTGAGGGCACCTCAAAAGAATTGGAGGAGAACGAGGATGTGAAGGAGTTCTACCTCGGGCTGGGCGGTGAAACGATCTCCCCAAAAGGATGGCGCCTTTACAAGAAGAGGAGGACATGGTGATCGAAAAAGAGGTAAATCTCTTCCCCGACCTCTTCTTTAAGCAGGTGGAGCGGCTGAAAGACCGCGTGGCCTTGCGGCACAAGGATTACGGGATATGGCATAGAATCTCCTGGAGAGAATATGGCGAAAGGGTCACAGAGGTGGCAGCAGGTCTGATTGCTCTTGGACTCTCCCCCGGAGAATATGTGGGTATCCTCGGGGATAATCGGCCCGAGTGGTTGATCTGTCACATTGCTACCATGACAGCCGGAGGGGCAACCTGCGGGATCTATCCCACATCCGCCCCGGAGCAGGTGGCCTATGTGGTGAGCCATTCGGAGACGAAGATTCTCTTCGTTGAGAATGAGGAGCAGGTGGATAAGGTGTTACAGATCCTGCCCCAGTTCGATTTGAAACAGGTCGTCGTCTGGGATCCAAAAGGCCTCTGGGGCTTCTCCCATCCAAAGATCATCTTCTTCGATCAATTTCTTGAGAAAGCAAGGTCCTATCTCAAGATAAACCCGGACTGTGTCAAAAAGAGGATAAATAGCATCGATCCTGGAAATACAGCCATGATCATCTATACCTCGGGCACAACAGGTCCACCCAAAGGAGCGATGATTTCGCATCGAAATATTATGGCTCTCACTGAATCCTTTTTAGCAGCCAATCCCACTTATGAGACCGATGAGGTGGTCTCCTATCTTCCACTTGCTCATATCTATGAAAACCTCATCTCCTTCTTCCAAGCGGTTTGGTCTGGAGGGACTGTCAATTTCGTTGAACACATCGATACCCTGGCACAGAATCTCAGGGAGGTCTCTCCAACAATATTTGCCAGCGTGCCCCGGATCTGGGAGAAATTCGCCTCCATGATAGAGATTCGTATGTCCGACTCCACACTGCTCAAAAGAACCCTTTATCGGTTAAGCCTTTTGGTGGGACTAGGCTACGTCAGATCGAAGAGTCAACACAACAGGAGCTTCCTCTGGTCCATTCTTTATTGGCCCCTCTACTTTACCGTTCTCTACCATTTGAAAAGACAGTTGGGCTTTGAGCGGGTCAGGTGGGGTGTATGTGGTGCAGCACCCGCCTCTCCCGAACTTTTCGAATATTACAATGCCCTGGGAATTCCATTGAGGGAAGGCTATGGTCAAACTGAATCGACCGGTGTGATTGCAACCCAGAGGCTTGATCGTCCCCGGTGGGGTTATGTGGGAGAACCCATTCCCAATGTGGAGGTGAAGATTGCTGAGGATGGAGAGATTCTGGTTCGAGGCCCCAATGTCTTTAAGGGGTACTTTAAAGACCCTGATTTGACCGCCTCCACCCTGGAGGATGGATGGCTCCGCACCGGAGATGTGGGGGCAATGGAAGATGGATTTCTCAAGATCCTGGACAGAAAGAAGGATATTATCATCACCTCCGGTGGGAAGAATATCACTCCGGCCTTCATTGAGAATAAACTTAAGTTCAGCCCTTATATTCAAGATGCTGTGGTCATCGGAGAGAGACGGAAATACCTCGTTGCTCTTATCCTGATCGATGAGGATAATGTGACTAAATATGCACAGGACAGCAGAATTCCATTCACCACCTTTGCCGATTTAACACAGAATCCAAGCATTTATAAGCTCATAGATCAAGAGGTGGCCAAGGTGAATAAGACCTTATCCCAGGTGGAGACGATCAAACGGTTTGCCCTCCTGCCAAGACGATTCTATGAGGAGGATGGAGATGTGACCCCCACAAAGAAGGTGAAGAGGCGTTCCTTAGAGAATCGATACAGCGAACTGATCGAATCCCTTTATAGAAGATGACTTATGTTTCATAGTTCATAGTTCATAGTATTTCGTATTGCTTTAGCAATCCTATGGATCTTATTGAGAGCTATCGTGAGGAATTGCGCCTGATTCGGAAGCCCTGGACAGGAGTCTGGGTGGGGATGATCTTCTTTGCCGTTATCCTGCTTCCTTGGTTCTCCCCGGAATATTATGCCTATATCGCTACATTGGTCTTCATCTATTCTATTGGTGTTCAGGGACAGAACATTCTGATCGGATACACTGGGCAGATCTCCTTCGGCCAGGCCGGTTTTCTGGCAATCGGTGCTTATACCTTCGGCCATCTGACCCGTTTAGGCTCTCCCCTATTGATCAATCTCCTCGGTGCGGGACTTGCCGCTGGCCTCTTTGGTCTTTTGGTGGGTTTCCCCTCTCTTCGCCTCAAAGGGCCTTACCTGGCCATAGCGACGCTCGGTTTTGGGATCGCTGTCTATCAGATATTTGTCAATTCCGAAGTCCTTTCCGGTGGACGGATGGGCCTCACCATACCAAAACTCACCCCTTTCTTCGGTCTCACCAAATCCATTTCGATATATTACTTCAACCTCTTCATCGCCCTCCTCTTCACCCTGACTTCTTACAATCTCGTCTCTTCCTATATCGGTCGAGCCTTTGTCGCCATTCGGGACAATGACATTGCCGCCGAGGTCATGGGCGTCAATCTCGCCCGTTATAAACTCCTATCCTTTGCCATCAGTTCTTTCTATACGGGAATACAGGGCGGACTTTATGCCCTTCTGATGGGATATCTTGAACCAAATATGTTCACCTTCATGGAGGCGATCACCCTTTTCGTGGCGGTTATCATCGGAGGATTGGCCTCGGTGGAAGGGTCGATCTTTGGCGCTGCTTTTGTCATCCTCGTTCCGCAGATCTTCAGTGGCTATAAGGAACTGGTTCCAGTGATCTTCGGGGTGACCATCATTATCGTTCTGATCTTTGAACCTCTGGGTCTTTTCGGAAGATGGATGAAGATGAGGATCTATCTGAGAAACTGGCCATTTAGATGATAAATACGAAATTCGAATATCGAAATCCGAAACAAATTCGAATTTCAAATGACCAAAATTCAAAACAGGTTTAGAACATTTGAATTTATGATTTAGAAATTGTTTCGAAATTCGGATTTCGTGCTTCGGATTTTTTCTAAAATTATGGAGCGATTTCTTCAATATTCTATCTCCGGGCTTTCCACAGGAAGTCTCTATGCCTTGGTTGCGCTGGGACTCGTTCTCATCTACCGTTCTACTCGAATTCTCAATTTTGCCCATGGGGATATGGCTACGGCTGGGACATTTTTCGCCTTTACCCTTCTCAGTCTGAAGATCCCTTTTGGGCCAAGTTTTCTTATAGCCCTCCTCTTTGGGGGAGGGGTGGCCATGGCATTCTACTTCCTCATTCTCATACCAGCTCAGAGGAGGGAAGCCACCCTTCTCGGTCAGATCATCCTCACCCTCGGCCTCGGTCTTATCTTTCAGGGCCTCATCAGTTATATCTGGGGAACCGTACCCCAATCTTTCCCCTTTCCATTATCAGATAGTAAAGTCTGGAAGATCGGTGGTGTGGTGATCAGTGAATTGGGGCTGAGTGCTCTGGGAGTTGGTCTAATAGGAAGCTTTTTACTCTATCTTCTTGTTCAGAGGACGCGGTTGGGATTGGCCATGCGTGCCACTTCAGAAAACCTCCCTGCTTCACAGACCCTAGGAATTCCGACTAGAAGAGTCCTCGCCCTTTCCTGGGGATTGGCTGCACTGTTAGGAGTGCTGGCGGGGATCATCCTGGCTCCTGCCCTTCTTCTCGATCCC
Source organism: Syntrophorhabdus sp. (assembly GCA_020724025.1). The sequence goes on from DYHU01000187.1 coordinate 6,311, forward strand.
TTCTTCATGCTGGAACCCTTTCTCAAGGGATTTGCCGCAGCCATCATGGGAGGGCTCAATAGTCTTCCCGGAGCCATCGTAGGAGGTCTCCTTTTGGGTTTTGCTGAAAGTCTTGCAGGGGGGTATATTGCCGTGGCCTTCAAAAACACTCTCGCCTTTCTCATCATCATCGCGGTCCTCATCATAAGACCAGAAGGACTTTTAGGAAAGGAGTTTAAGGAGAGAGTATAAGAATTCCGTGTTAAGTTCTTCATCCACTATCATTGTGATAACTGCACACGATATTTTCCGGAGACTCTTGAGGCCCGGATGAAATAATCCCCCCTCACCCCCTTTACCAAAGCTGTCCATGTCCCACAAATCGACTGCTGGGACACAAGGAGGGTGAAGCAAGAGGGGAGTTATGTTAGCGAAATCATTGGTTCCTCGTTAATAACCGCGATGAAAGTGCTTTTGCTTCTATGCATACAACTCCAATTTTAAATACTTTGAAAAATCAACTTGTTAGCTCCTCCCCCCTGTGTCCAGCCCAAACTTATGGGGCATGCTCAGTTGCCAAAGGGGGGTTGGGGATTTGGAAGGTGGATCATGAGCAAATGGTGGGAAACTGTTAAACCATTGGTTTATGAGAGCAGGATCAAGGTCCCTTATACCTGGTCGGTGGGAGAAATAGGAAGCCGATTCCTGATTGAATTGAGGGATCACAAGAGAATTTTTGGAACCAGATGTCCTCAATGTGACCTCGTTTATATCCCTCCAAGAAAGCATTGCGGTCACTGCTTTTCAAAGATTGAAGAATGGGTGGAACTTGGCCATCAGGGGAGTCTCATCACCTATACCATTGTTCGCTATGAGAGTTCTGCCCTGCCAACGAACCCCCCTTTCGCTTACGGAATTATTCTTTTGGATAGAGCCAGTACGGGTTTAGTTCACTTTCTCGGAGAGGTCAATTTTGAGGAGATCAAACCCGGGATGAGGGTTGAGGCAGTCTTCAAAGACGAAAGAACTGGTGACATCATGGATATCCGATATTTTAGACCGATCCGTTGAGAACCAATTATCAATGCTCAATTTGCAATGGTCAATTAGCAATGTGATTTTGTTACTCAACCCTTTAGGGTTGATCTTCATCAAGGCTTCGTCGTGAGCTCAGCCGAACGGCTGAGGCCTTGAGTTACAGTATTTTTGGATCTGATTCAATGCTGGTGAGCGTATGGAAAGAGTGGCAATCATTGGAATAGGAATGACAAAACAGGAGAGAAGGAAAGAAGCAGAGACCTTTGCGGATATGGTCTTTGAGGCGGTTACAAAGGCTCTTGAAGATGCCG
>DYHU01000188.1 GCA_020724025.1 Syntrophorhabdus sp.
GATCAAAATAATTTCATCTGCCCCTTTGATTCTGCCTCTTCCCTCTTCTCGGGAAAGAGATTGATCTTCCCATAGACCCCGTCATGCCCCGGGATGATCGAAACCTTTCCCTGCCTCATCCGGACAATCCCCTCCAGAATTCTCGGCGGGACAAAGGAGCTTAACTCATCCGGTGTGGCATTGAGGAGAATATGAAATTCTGATCCTCCCCTTTCAATGAGTCGATCATACTCGGCCTCCACTGCCTTCGTCCCCACACGAACCCCTAATCCTTCGGCAATGATCTCCTCCAGGGGAAGGAGGTGGATGGAAGGGATGGCGTTTTTCGGAATAAAACCCTCCTGCCGATCGGAGAGTTCTTCGACGCGATGCATGACCCCTATGGTCAATTTCTTCCGGCATTTCGGGCAGAGATACTGGGTCGACCTGGTTTCATCAGGAGAGAAGATCACCCCGCACTGGCGGTGACCATCGTAATGATACTTTCCCTCCTCCGGAAAGAATTCGATCGTGAAGAGTAATTTTCTTCTGTCTTTCTTCCGGAGTGTCTCCATAATCTCCTTATAATCCATTTCGCAATCGAAACCATTCGCCTCTCTTCCCAGTCGATTGGACGAGTGAGCATCGGAATTGGAAATGAGGGTAATGGAGTCGAGGGCCGAGAGTCTCCAGTTCATCTCGGGATCAGAGGAAAGGCCCGTCTCAATGGCGCAAATGTGGGGAGACATCTCTCCAAAGCATTCCTCGATCGAGTCGAACCCTGAATGGGCTCCGAAAATTGAAAACCAGGGTGTCCACGCATGAGCTGGAATGATCAAGCAGTCTTCGGAGATGTTGAGGATCATCTTGACCAAATCTTTTGCAGAAAATCCAAAGATCGGCCTCCCATCTGAAGAGAGTTTTCCAAGATTTCCGAGCTTCGAGCGGATCGCATCCACCACTTCAAAGTTTGGGGCAAAGATCAGGTTGTGGATTCGCCTCACCTTTCCATCCTGGCTGTAGATATTGCTCACCTCGGTGGTCAGGATGTAACGGACCCCCTGGTCTTCCTTCTTCAGCCGGAAGAGGCCATTTTCAGAAGGCTCTAATTTTGAGCGGAGTTCGGCATAATAAGTCGGGTGGGTGAAGTCACCCGTCCCCAGAAGGGCAATCCCCTTCTTCTTTGCCCACCGGGCGAGCGCCTCCACCTCCATGTCCTTGCTTGTTGCCCGGCTGTATTTCGAATGAAGATGAAAATCAGCAATGAATCGCATCAAATACCAATATTTCAAAGACGGAGGTTAAGGTTGGGGTTGATCTGTAGATTTTCTTAACCTTGACCTTAGCCTTAACCTATTTCGGTATGGATCACCCCACGACCTTATAGACGGTGTCGTGTTCCCTGACCTTATCCTTCACCCTGATCCCGATGTCCGCCCCCGGACCCGCCTCCTGAACATTGCTGTTCTCAATCTGCATCGAGTCAACCGTCTGTGTGATTTCGGTCGTATGGCCGACGATATGGATCTGGTCTCCCACCTTCAAGGAGCCTTCCGAGAGCCGGATGGCAGCCACGCCGATCTTTCCAAAAAACTTGATCACCTGTCCCACTTTCTTCTCTTCCATCTCCTTCCTCCTTTCTTAGGGGTTAAGCCTCCACTCCTATACTCCTCAATCTTTTTAAAACATCTCCGACCTCGATCCGATTTAAGCATTCAACATCTTTGCACAGGAAGAATCTCTCTTCGGCGCAGGGGGAACAGGGAATCCCTCGTCGAACGACTTCCACTTTTTCTCCCCTTGGAGACCAAACTCGGTGATCGGTCGGGCCGAAGATGACTATCGTCGGCATTCTTAGGGCAACCGCCATGTGAGAGATTCCCGAATCGTTTCCGATAAAGAGCCGGCACCCTTCCATGACGGAGGCGAGCTGAATCAGGGAAAGCCCCCTTGCCGGAATAAGATGTGGAGAGGCCATCTCTTCAAAGGCCCGTTGAATCTCCGGACCCTCGGCAGGACCAAGGACGATGAAAAATTTTCCGCCGGGATGGCCCTGGAGATGACGAAAAAGATCTAAAAAATGCTTCAGAGGCCAGGTCTTTTTCCTGCTCCCGCTTCCCGGATGGAGGATGATCACCTTCGCTCTCTCCTCAGGAGAAAGCCCTCTTTCCCCCCAGAAATTTCTTCCCCACTCCCGGTCCGGCTCTCCCAAGTGGAGCCTGGGATTCGTCTCTGAAATGGGAATTCCGAATCGGGTCAGCTGGTTCAGAAGATAATCGGATAGATGAACCCCTTCGTCCCAATTCGGTAGGGGATTGATATGAAGTATCCGGCCCTGGCAGACCCTCTTCAAATTTCCGATGAGCGTTCCCTCTGCATCCTTTCCGAAGACGACGATGAGTTCAAAGCCGCTGAAGAATTGAGACAGAGTCAGGTCCAGTGGCCCCTGACGGACAAAGAAGGTGGCCATTCCTTTCTGGTCGATGGAGAAAATGGCTTCGGCATAGAACCGCTCCTCCGCCAGCTGAAGAATCCGGGGATAGCCCATCATGACTGATCTGGCGCCCGGGAAAGCCCTCCGAAGGGCTGATAGCGCCGGCAAGGCTAAGATGAAATCCCCCAGGGCGCCCTGATGGATCACCAGCATCGATTGAACTTCAGGGATTCTCCCTTTAGCAGAAAGGGCCATTTTTTCACTCCTCCATCACCGTGAGATCCTTTCAAGACGGCTCCGCACATGTTCATCCTCCGGTGTGATCCTGAGGATTTTCTCATATTCCCTTTTCGCCTCCTTCCACCTTTTCTGGTCTTCGTAGAGAACGCCCAGATTGATCCTGGCAAAGAGGTAGTTGGGGTTGATACGGATCGCCTTCATCAATTCGGAGATCGCCTCTCTGTACCGCCCCTGGTCGCTGTAAAGGAGAGCCAGGTTATAATGGAGATCCGCATACCGGGGGTTTAACTGAACAGCCTTCTCCATCAGCCTTTGCGCCTCCAGGGTCCGTCGCAATAAACCATAGATATAACTAAGATAGGCATATCCCATTCCATAACAGGGATCGATCTTCAGCGCCTTCTTAAACTCCTCAATCGCCCTTCGATAGGATCCATAGTGGTAATAGACCGATCCCAGGTTGGAATGAAACTGGAATTCATCCGGTATCAGTTTTACCGCCTTCTTCAGCTCTCGAATGGCCTGAATCGATCTTCCTTCTCTGGCAAGATAGAGGCCGACAAAGTTATAAAATTGGGCACAAAGGCGACGGAGATGAATCTTTTCGAAGCTCTTCCCTGTTTTTTCATTCAGGTGAATTTTTCCCTTCTTCCATATCCCCTTCTTCCGGTAATAATCTCGACAGGCAGAATGGCTCCGGAATGCTTTCTGAATCCTCAGGGTGGCTTCTTTTCGCCTTCCCATTTGAAGATAAATCATCCCAAGGAGATGCTGGAGAAAACCCTCCTTCGGGTTCCTCCTGACTTCGGAGAGAAAGATCTCTTCAGCCTCTTTCCACCTCTTCATCTCGATGTAGAGATAACCTAAATGGAGGGCGGCCTCCCGATATTTAGGGTTGAGTCCAATGGCATGGACGAATTCCCTCTCCGCTCCCCCCTGATCCCCCTCTATCATCAGGAGCAAACCCATCTGGTTGCGGAGGTCTGCATAGTTCTGATGGACCTCAATCTCCTTCTCAATCTCCTTTAAAATTAGCTTATACACTGGAAGCTGTTTTATCTTCATCCTTCTCTTCCTTCTTCTTCTTTAATTCGATGGGAATCCACTGCCCCTTCTCCTTTCGCCAGTTGATAAACTGGAAGACGATATCAGAAACTCCGGCAATGCTCCTGATCTTCTTCTCAAACGTGAAGAGGGTCTTTGCAGTAAATTCCTTCACCTTCACCTCATCCCCATCCGTATAGATTCGGGAAAGCTTAAAAAGGCCCCGCAAATAAACCACCCCCCTCACCGTTCCGAAATCGATCTTGGTATAATCGATATTGGTGCGGATCAGCATCCTTCGAACTTCAGACTGGATGACAAAATCCTCTTTGATCATTTTTTTAAGAGAGCTTTGAAAAACTACTATACACGCTCTCGTTTCGTATCTGTGTAATCGGTTCCTAATCGGTGGAATCAGAGATTTCTGAACTTTTTCAGAAATCTCTTTAAGGATCGGAAGGTTTGGTCTCCAACGCTCTTCGCACCGCATCTAATAACTCTTCCGGGTCATAGGGCTTCTTGATAAAGTATCGGGCGCCCAGCTCCCTTGCCTTTTCCTCGGCATCCCTCTCCGGACTTCCCGTTACAAAGATGATGGGGATCCGGCTCGTCCGTTTCGACTCTTTCAACTTCTCCGCCACACTGAATCCGTCGCCTGCCGGCATCCGGATATCGAGGATGATCAGACGCGGTCGCTCCTTGTGGGCCATAAAAACACCCTGGGCGCCGTCGAAGGCAACAACCGTATTGTATCCCTTCGATTGGAGCCGAATGGTCAATGCTCTTACAATATCCCTCTCGTCATCGACGATGAGAATCTTCTTCTTCGGAGCCATCACCCGCCCCCCTCGCCTTCCCTCTTTGGAGATTCCAGTCTCTTCTGATCGGAAGCGCTTCCTTGAAGCCATGCCACCATCTCATTCCTTCTTTTCTGAAAAGCATCCATCTTTCCCTTTTCGATTGGAAACCCCGCGGGAAAGCTCTCCTTTAGCGGATTTCTGAATCGCCCGTCCTTTGCCATCCGGTAATCCAGATGGGGGCCGGTGGAGAGGCCGGTGGAGCCGACATAACCGATGACCTGCTTCTGCTTCACCCGGACTCCCTTTCTGATCCCGGGACCGTAACCGAAGAGGTGGCCGTAATAGGTCATATATCCGTTCGGATGCCGGAGGACAACCTGCTTTCCGAATCCTCCTCCCCACCCGCAGGAGACCACGGTTCCATCGGCCACCGCCCATACTGGGGTCCCGGAAGGCGCCGCATAATCGACGCCATAATGAGGTAAAACCCCACCGAGGATGGGGTGTTTTCTTGCCTTGCTGAATCTCGAACTGATACGAATAAAACGGAGAGGGGATCTTAAAAAGGCCTTCTTCAAAGCTACGCCTTTCTCATTATAAAAATCACCCTGGAAGTGAATCCCCTGGATCACCTTCTCTCCTCTCTGATACGCCACAGCATGGATAGGGCCGTATCGAATAAACTCCTTCCCCTTATAAACCTTCTCCACTGCCATTTGAAACCGGTCCCCTTCCCTCACATCTTTATAAAAATCGATCTCTGAGGCGAGGATTTCAGCAAAGGAGATGACCAACTGTTCCTTTTCTCCGATGACCTCCACAGCCTCAAAGAGGGAAGACCGAATCACCCCCTCCACTTTGACGAGGTAGGTTTCGAGTGGGACTTCCTTCCTCCGGGCAATATATCCCTGCGGGCCTCTTTCGATCTCATAGACCTCGGTCGGACCCGCCTCAAAAATAAACTTCACCATCTCCCCTTTCTCGTCAGCAATCAAACGGAATTGACCGCCTTTCATCCTCTTGAAATTGAGAAAAGGCTTCAGGGTTGAAACGATCAGTTCAATCTGGAAGAGAGGAATATTCTTCTCCGCCAGAGATTTTGAAAAGGTGCTCTTCTCTTTGATCTCGCCTTCGATGATCTGATGCTGGGGCTCCGGAGTTGGGATATCTTTTGGCATAGGAGCAACTGGCTCTGCCGGCCCACCGCGAGAGGGAATGGGCCGATATGGAAGGACAAAAAAGTAGAGGACCAGGCAGAGAGCGATGAGAAGAGAGCCTGAAAGGAGAATCCACTTTTTCTTCTTCTTCCCCTGTGCTTCTGAAGATTGCCATCTGATTCGATTTGTTCTTTTAAAGCTAAAATCCGCCATCCTCAACTCTCAATCTATATCCTGGCTCCGTATCACGCGCTGCAAAAATTCAATAATAACTCCCACTTCCCATTTCCCATTTCTTATTTCCTATTTCCCATTTCCTAACTTTCAATCTCTCTTAAAAAAGCCGCCGCATCCTCCGGAGGGGTGGGGTTGACGAAAAAACCTGTCCCCCATTCAAATCCCTCTCGCAATCCGATCCGCAAACGGGTCTCAATATGCCAGTGGTATTCCGGACGATGAAACCGCTCCTGAACCGGTGAAGTATGAAAGGTCAAACCATAGGGAGGATTGGAGAGCAACCTGTGAAACCTGAGAAACAGGGACTGGATCGCCACAGAGAGATCCTCCATCTCCTCCTCACGAAGTCGGTGAAAATCCGGGCGATGGGCCTTCGGGACGATCCAGGTCTCGAAAGGGTAACGAGAAGCAAAAGGGGAGAAGACTAAGAAATGGACCGTCTCCATAATGACCCTCTTCCTTGCCGATATCTCCTCCTTGAGGATATCGCAAAAGATACAGCGCTCCTTTCGCTGATAATAATCCAATATTCCCCAGATCTCTTCGTCGATTCTTCTCGGGATCACGGGCATCGCCATGATGTGGGAGTGGGGATGGCGGTTAAACAATCCCGGATAATTCTTTAAAATGAGAAACTGCTCAAAACGACGGTCCTTCTCCAGATCGAGGAGCCTCTCCTGGTAGGCCTGAAGAATCTTCTTGATCTGAGAAGGCTCCATGAAGGCAAGGCTCTGATCATGGTCGGGACTTTCGACGACGATCTCATGGGCGCCGATGGCCTCCATCACATCGTACATCCCATCGGGTCTGCGATCGAACTCTCCCTCGATCCGGAAGAAGGGAAATTTGTTGGGGACGACACGGACGGACCATCGCCTGCCTTTCTCCCCAATTGAAAAAGTCTCCTGGGGAGTCATCCCCTCGTTACCCGGACAGAAGGGACAGGGTCCCTCGGTTTTCTGAAGCTGATAGGGCGGTTTAAAAGGAAGATAATCGGTTGGCCCTTTGGGGTGATCGGTGGTGACCACCACCCACATTCTGGTAACGGGGTCTCTTCTCAGTTCCGCCACAGAACCTCCTTATGCAAGAAGGGATTGATAGACATATTGTCTCCCCCGGTGAGTTGCGTCCCTGTTCGAATCGTTTACTCCCTCCCTTCTCAACACCAGCCGCTTCTTGTAGAGGTTAAGCAACCGTGTGCCACTCGTGTTCATACCGATCTTTTCCTTCTCGGATAACTCCCTTAAGGTCAATCGCCTCGTATTCATCACCTGGTTCAAGGTCTGGACCAGATAATTGTTCAGAGAGCCGATGATCCGCCACCCCCCAGGCCCTGTGGTGAGGACCGCCAGTTTCTTTCTCTCCAGGGCCACGCCGATGTTCTCCTCCTGGGAGGGATTGAGACCCTTCAGGACGAGGAACTTTTCGCCGTACTCATCGCCCCAGAGCCGAGACACCATCTTGGCCACCACCTCATCCGCCCATGAAAAATCGATGGAGCCCATTCCCGAAAAATCGATGACGAGGCAGGGCTCATCGCCCTCCCTGAGGATCTTTTCGATCGTCTCGCGGAGGCGGGCGCCCCGGGAACGGCCGGCCATCTCCTTCTTTCCGTTTTTGAAAAGTTCGTGGGTGAGCTTCTTCAGGGAGAGGATTTTCTTGTTCATTCTTTCACTTCAATTGATTCAGTTGAACCGATTTAAGCAAAGATTTCCATTTTTGTCAAGAACTTTTTATAGTTGG